>CP144830.1:0-9563 GCA_036689455.1 Candidatus Stammera capleta | reverse complement strand
ACATCATGTAGATAATCCTAAATACTTCTTTATTTTTAAAAAATTTTTTATATCTCTAATATTTAGAAGTAAGATATTTTTATTTTATTTTCTTTTTTTTATTAGTTTTGTTTTTTTTTTAAAAAAATATTTATTTGAAAAATAAATATTACTTATTTTTTTTAAAAAATACTTAAGTTCAGAATTAAAATTCGAATTTAATTTTAAATTTTTAAACACACAAAACAAATATTTTAAAATAATAAAAAACAACAATAAAAAACAATAAAAAACAATAAAAAATAACAAAAAAATAAAAAAAAACTAAAAACAAAAAAAAATATATATAAAAAAAATATTTTAACAAAATACTCCCCTAATAAAAAATTTCAAAACAAAAAAGAACTAAATATACTTTTTACCTTTTTCCAATAAAAGTCTATAATATTTTTCAGAATCAGTAAATTTTAATTCAGAAAATTCTTTATCAAAACATTCTTCAAGAAAAAAAATTTGATGAGGCATTTTAGTACAACTTCAATTAATAAATTTACTATATCAAAAATCAGATTGTTTAACTTTATTTAAAAAAACCGAATTACCTTTACCATACAGATAATTATTAACTTTTAAATATCTATTTTTATTTTTTAAAAAAATCTTTTTATTCTTAAACAAAGGAAATAATTTAATATTATTATTAACTTTACTTAAAATCTTTTTACCTAAAATATCTTTTTTAATTTTAATTAATAAAAACCTTAACGAAGGAAATTTTAATAAATCAATACCTATTACTCTCATTTTAAACAAATGCTTTTTATTAAAATACAATAAATTTGAAGTTAAATTATTTTTAACTATTCAATCCTCATATTTATTTAAACTATATCTTAATTCATCTAAAGTAATACCTCTTGAAGTAAAAAATTTTTTAGTTAATCAAATACGCAAAGGCTTATATTGACCAGTATCAGGATTCCTATCTCTAAAAACAATAATATACTTTAATTTTTCTAATACATGTAAAGCATGTAAAGGAGGGTCATAAGATTTTCTTCCATTATCATAAACATGTAACATATTCATAGAATGAGATATAATTTCAAAAGGAGCACGTATTTCAAATAAATAATCACTATACAAATTATAATTACAATAAACTATTAAAACAGAAGATAATACTGTTAAAGTTTCACATAATTCAGATCTTGCATGAATACGCATACCCAAACTGCGACGTAAATTAATAAGATCATAATTATGATGCCAATTATGATTACTCATTCTTGCTACTAATCTAGAAGCTATACCTCGAGGAATACGACAAGATAATTTTGGAACATATCTTCTATGAATTTTAATTCTATCTAAAAAAAAATCATTATTTTTTTGAACTGATATTTTTTTTTCTATATTCAAGTTATACCATTCTTATGGTAGATAAAAAATTATTAAACATTTTACTAATATATATTAGTAAAATGATCTTTGTATAAGTTATAATAACTCTACCAAATATCATTAATTCAAATACGCAGATTTTAATAGCTTAATAAATTTTAAAAAATAAAATCTATTTTAAAAATAATATTCAATATTTAGCAAATTAATATCAAGATATTAATAAATTACAATAATACAATAAAACTCAAAACTTGATAATAATTAATAATTAAAAAACAATTAAAAATTTTAATATATACTATTATATCATCAATAAATATAAAAATTAATATTTTTAAAAACATTTTTTCTAAAAAAATAATTTAAATATATTAAAATAATTAATTTTTTAATATATAAAAAATATTTTTCTAAAAAAAAAAAAAATTATAGTATAATTATATAAAATTTATTTAAAAATAAATTCTCAAAATACATTTTTATAACAAAGAAAAATATATTTCAAATGTTATTTATAAATTGAAATATAAAAACACAAAAAATTACAAAATATGTTCAGTATAAGTAAACAAATAAATTATCAAATAACAGTAGTACTAGTTTCTCTAGCCGAAAGTATAGAAAACATCATATTAGTATGAATCATATACAATTATACACATAATCCATTTGCATTAAGCTTAATAACTTTTGCAAATTATTTTCCTATGTTTATTTCAGCAGCTGTACTTATTTTTATTGCTGACTCAATAAATCCTATATACCAATATTATCTAAATAACTTATTATTTCTTATTATATCATGAGGAATGTTTTTTTTATTCTTTTTTCAAATTAATACAAAATTATGTTTAATTTCAGTATTTATATTACAAATGGTTTATTCAACTACTAGAACTATAAATAAAATAAATGCAAATAAAATAATTAAATTGTTATTTACTAAAAAAGAAGGTAATAAAATAATACAAATCTCCTTTTCAATCACACAAATATTTCAAACACTAGGAAATCTTATAGGAAATATATTTATAATAAATAGTATTAGTTTATATGGATTTATATTTATGAGTTTTTTATATTTTATAAGTTTAATATTTTCTTTAACTTTATTAATTAATAATAATAAATACTTTCTACTTAAAGAAAAAGAAAATAAAAATAAAAATACTCAATTAAATTTTTTATGGTTTAAAAAATTATTTAAAAATACAAAATTATTAAAATCTTTAATTTTTTCTATACCATCAAGTGGATTATATCAATATTTAATAACAATATTACCATTTTTAACCAAAATTATTCATTATAAATCAAATTTCATTTTCTCAATATTAAATTTTTTTTGCGCATTATTTTCTTCTATAATAGGATTTTTATTATATAAAGATATAATATCAAAAAAATTTATAGAAAAATACACTTTTATAATATGCTTTTCTTTATTAATTCTACTAAGTTTAACAAAAAATTTTATTATTATATTAATTTTGAATTCATTATGTTTCGGGTTTTTAGCAGGACATATAATATGTATGCAAATTAATGTAAATATGAATTCGTCATATTTTAATTTAGGTAAATTTACTATTATACGTAATTCAATTACAAGTTTATCTAAAATATTTTTTTCTTTCATATCAGTAATTATATTAAATAATTTTCCTTTATTTTATATTTATTTATTCATTGCATTTATATCTCTATTATTTCAATTAATGTATTATCTATTAAATAATAATGATAAAAAAAAAATTTACAAAACATAAATAACTAAAATAAAATTTTATCAACAATGAATATATATTTAAATAAATATATTACAATTACATACAAGAAAATTTATTCAATTTAATAAACATTAACTTTAAATCCCTCATATTATGAGGGATTTTTATTTTAATAAATAAAAATCATAAAAATATTATAAAACAATTCTCATATATATAAAAAAAATTAAATACTTACATATTCTAATATATATAAATATCTAATAAATATTAGATCAAATTAAATACATTTTACAAAATGACTAATATATAAAAAACAAATAAAATTAAACTTAAAATTAAAATCTAATAAATAATAAATAATGAAAAATTTAATTAAACATAAAAAACATCTTATATTTTTAGAAGCTCATAATCCTTTATGTGCAATTATTATAAATAATACATCTTATAAATCTAAAAAAAATAAATCAAAAATTAAATTTGACGGAATATGATCTAGTTCTTTATCTGATTCATTATCTAAAGGATTACCCTGATAATGAAATATTAGATATTAGAGAAAGAATTAAAAATATATTTGATATTCAAACAATAACAAAATTACCAATAATTTTAGACGCAGATTCAGGTAAAAACCATGAATACTTCACTCATTATATAAAAATAATTCAACAAACAAATATTAATGCAGTTGTTATAGAAGATAAAAAAGGTATAAAAAGAAATTCATTACTTAAAATTAAAAAAAAACAATCTTTAGAAAATATAGATAAATTTTGTCATAAAATTAGAGAAGGAAAAAAACAAATTTATAAAAAAAACTTTATGATAATTGCTAGAATGGAAGGTTTAATATTAGGAAAATCTTTAGATTATACTTTAAAAAGAGCATACGAATCAACATATGCCGGAGCAGATGGAATATTAATACATAGTACTAATAAAGATATTAAAGAAATAATAAATTTTAGTAAATTTTACAAAAAAAAATTTCCAGAAATACCATTAATTTGTATACCAACAAATTATACATCATTTAAATTTACAGAATTACATCAATTAGGATTTAATATAATTATTTATTCAAATCATTTAATAAGATCATCATACAAAACAATGAAAAAAATAACAAAATCGATTTTAAAATATAAAAGAACTTATGAAATAGAAAAAAAAATTACAAGCTTAAATAAAATATTAAAAATCACAAATAATTTTATATAAAAATGAAAAAACTTATTTTAGGTGCATACATAACATATGAGCACGGACATCATCCATGTTCATGAAGATATAAATTTACAAAAAAAAAAAAAATACAAAATATAAAAAAATATTTTTATTTATCTTCAATTTTAGAAGAAGGATTAATAGACTTTATTTTTTTAGCTGACACTCCTTCAATTTTTGAAGATGACAAAAACACAGGATATGGCAGTAGAACTACTATATTTGAACCTATAAGTTTATTATCATCATTAGCAAGCAAAACACAAAATATAGGATTAATTGGAACATCATCAACTACATATAAACACCCATATAACTTAGCTAGAGAATATGCATCATTAGATCATATTAGTAATGGAAGAGCAGGATGAAATATAGTTACATCATCAAAAATTAATAGTGCTGGAAACTTTGGATATACCAAACATTTAGATCACAATAAAAGATATAAAAAAGCCGAAGAATTTTATAAAATAGTTACTAAACTTTGAGACAGCTGATCAGATAATGCATTTATACAAAATAATAAAACAAATATATTCTACCAAAAAAATCAATGTTTTAAAACTAACTTTATCGGTAAATACAATAAAATATTAAATTCAATTTTAAATATTTCCAGACCCCCACAAGGATATCCTTTAATATTTCAAGCTGGTTCGTCTAAACAAGGAATAAAATTAGCTTCAAAAATAGCTGAATTAGTTTTTACTGCACAACCAAATATTACTTTAGCTAAAAAATTTTATAAAAATATTAAAAATAAAATCAAAAAATATAATAGATATTTTAAAAATATATTAATATTACCAGGTTTAAGTTTTTACACCGGAAAAAATAAAAAAGAAGCATTAGAAAAATTTCATTATCTACAAGAAATGATACCAGAAAAATTAGGTATTAACATGTTAGAAAATTTATTAGGAGGAGAAATAAATATATCAAATATAGATATTAACAAACCATTACCTAATATAAAATTCTCTAATGCTAACCAAAGTAGAAAAAAAATAATTGAATACATATCAAATAAAAAAAAAATATCAATTAAAGAACTATATAAAAAAATAATAATTTCAAGAGGACATTTAAATATTATAGGTTCATATGATCATATATGTAATACCATAAAAACATGATTTTATGAACACGCATGTGATGGATTTAATATTATGCCTCCTGTTCTACCAGAATTCTTAGAAGAATTTATAGAACATATAATACCTAGATTACAAAATATTGGTATATATAAAAAAAAATACAAAAAAGGTACTTTAAGAGAAAAATTAAACATTAATAAACCTAAAAACCAAAATACATTTTAAAAATGTCAAAAATTAAAAACAATATAATTATAGAAGATACAACATTAAGAGACGGAGAACAATCTCCAGGTATATTATTTAATAAAGAAAAAAAACTAAAAATTTTTAATTTATTAATTGATATGGGAATAAAATGAATAGAATGCGGTATACCTATAATGAAAGGAGAAGAATTAAAATCAATTAAAATAATGTTAGAAAGAAAAAATGAAATAAACATAGTAGGCTGAAATAGAGGAATATTAAAAGACATAAAATATACATTATCATTGGGATTTAAACATATACACATAGGATTACCAACATCTAATATACATTTAAAATATAGTATTCAAAAAAACAAAACATGACTAATTAAAAAAATAACAGATTTAATAAAATTCTGTAAAGATAAAAATATTTTTGTATCTGTAAGCGCTGAAGATATAGGTAGAACAGATATAAACATATTAAAAGAATATGCCATAGCAGTTCAAAAAGCAGGAGCAGATAGATTAAGACTATCTGATACTATCGGTATATTAGATTATAAAAACTATGGTAAAAAAATAAAAGAAATAAAAAAAATATGTAATATAGACATACAATGTCATTGTCATAATGACTTTGGTTTAGCTACAGCTAATACAATAGCTGGTTTACATGCAGGAGCAAAATATTTTCATGTAACTATAAACGGTATTGGAGAAAGAGCTGGAATACCTGATATATCACAAATGGTTATGATATTAAAACAACTTTATAATATAGATCTAAATATAAATACAAAAAAAATATTATATACATCTAAAAAAATATCTAAATATACAAAACAAAAAATATATCCTTGATTACCAATTATAGGATCTAATATATTTAAACATGAATCTGGAATACACACAAATGGAATTATAAACAATTCAAAAACATTCGAACCATTTAATCCAAAAATTATAGGTACAAAAAGAAAATTTATTATAGGAAAACATTCTGGTACTAATTTATTAAACTTTTTTCTAAAAAAAAAGAAAATCAAAACAGACAATTTTATACTAAAAAAATGTTTAAAATCAATTAAAAAAATTAAAAAAATCAATAAAAATGGAATAAAAAAAACACAACTTTACAAACTATATAAAAAATTAGAAAAAAAATATGATAAAAAAAAAAAACAAAGAACCTTTAATAAATAAAATTATTAAAAAACATAGTAAAGAAAATAAAATTTATGAAGGCAAAATTGTTAATGTTAAAATAGATCATATATATATACAAGATGGTAATGCTCCAACTATATTAAAATTATTTAATAAATATTTATTCAAAAAAATATTTAATAACAAAAAAATAAGTTTTTTTTTTGACCATTCAGTATTATCAATAAACAAAAAAATATCTTTACAAATTAAAAAATCAATAAATTTCGCTAAAAAAATTAAAGCTAATATATACAACATAGGTGAAGGAATAAGTCATATATTAGCAATAGAAAATCAAATATTTAAACCACTAAATATAGTTTTAGGATCAGATTCACATACATGTACTGGAGGTGTTTTTCAATGCTTATCATTAGGTATGGGAGCATCAGATATTTTTTATTCTATGATAACAGGTAAAACATGATTAAGAGTTCCTAAAACAATAAATATAATTATTAAAGGAAAACCTTCTTCTATAATAAGAAGTAAAGATATAATTCTCTACATATTAAAAAAATATAAACAAAAAACATTTTTATACAAATCTATAGAAATAAATGGAAAATGAATTAAAAAATTATCTATAGATTCAGCATGCACTATATCAAATATGTCAGTAGAATTAGGAGCAAAATGTATTTTTCTACCTAATGGTAATAATAGACCTAAAAAAATGGTTAACACTATTACTAAAAATAATGAAAAAAAAATTATCATAAATATTAATAATATAAAACCACAAATATCTAAACCTCATTATACAAATAACATAACTAATATAGATAATATTTCAGGTAAAAAAATTAATTATGTATTTATAGGTAGTTGTTCTAATAGTAGATTAGAAGATATGAAAGAAATATATAAAGTTTTAAAAAATAAAAAAATACATAAAAATGTACATTGTATAATTACTCCAGGATCAAAAAATATATACATAAAATCAATTAAAAAAGGATATATCAAAAGAATAATAGAATCAGGAGCTATAATATCTCCTCCAGGATGTGGACCTTGTGTAGGCACACAAGGTTCAATACCTGCTAATGGATGTAATATATTATCAACAATGAACAGAAATTTTATTGGTAGAATGGGTAATACTAAAAGTAATATATATATATCATCAACTTTAGTAGCAATACACACAGCTTGTAAAGGTAAAATACCAGAAATAGAAGATTTATATGTATAAAAAAAAATTTAAAATTAAATTAATTAAAGATAAAATTATTTCTACTGACGATATTCTTCCTGCAAAATATAAACATATGTTTACAAGTAGTAAAAAATTATCTAAATATTTATTTAAAAATAAATATAAAAATTTTATTAAAAAAAAAAATAAGTATCAAGTATTAGTTTCTAATGGAATATTTGGAATAGGAAGTTCTAGAGAACAAGCAGTAAGTGCTTTAATTTATAAAGGAATTAAAATAATCATATCACCTTACTTTGGTAGAATATTTTTCAGAAATTCCTGAAATTTAGGTTTAATATTAATAGAATTAAATATTAAAAATATAAAAACCAATGAATACATATATATAAATTTTAAAAAAAAAATCATCAAAACAAAAAAACATATATATAATTTAAATTTCTTAAACAAAAAAACAATTAAATTTATAAAAAACAAAGGAATAATAAATTATTTAATAAACAAAAAATTATGTCATACAAAGAAAAAAAACAAAAATTTGATGGATTAGCAAAAAAATACGATTTATACAGATTAAGATACCCAAAAATTTTATTTAAAGAAATTAAACATTGAACTACAAAAAAAAAAAACATAAATATATTAGATATAGGATCTGGAACAGGAATAGCTTTAGAAGGAATTATAAAAAACATTAAAAAAACAAATAATTTTTATGCTTCTGAATTATCTAAAGACATGATATGTATAGGTAAAAAAAAATTTCCAAAAATTACATGAATTAAAGGAAACATAGAAGATAAAATTCTATCTTTACCTAATATGGATATTATAATTTTTGCCCAATCAATACATTGAATCAACCATATTAATATTTTTAAAAAAATTAAAAAAAAAATAAATAAAAATGGAATAATATGTATATTACAAAATAATAGAAATTTTAAAAAAAATCTCTTTCTAAATGAATATGAAAATATTTTAGAACAAATAAATAAAAAATATAATAGAAATTACAGAAAAACAAATTATTTAAATGAAATTAAAAATATTTTTAATAATAAAAAATACATATTTATATATATAAATATATTATGAAACAAATATTTATATAAAAAACAATTTATAGGAATGATAAATTCATCTACTCAAGTAAAATCAACAAAATTAATAAATAGAAAATTATTTAATAAAAAAATATCTAATTTAATTAATAAATATTCATTTAAAAACTTACTTAAATTGAATTATGAAAGCGAGTTATTTATAATAAAATGTAAAAATTAATATTATAAAATTATCATATTTTTAAAAAATATATTTAAGTTATTTAAATAATAATATATAATATAAACATAATCCTTCGTATTTAATAACTCTACTAAAATATCATTAATTCAAATACGAAGGATTTTTAAAAAATTTTTTATATCTCTAATATTTAGAAAGTAATATTTGTATATTTTTAAAAAAAAATTAAATTTTTTATTGTATATAAAAATTACTTAATTAATACATTTTTAAAACTAAATCAAGTTAATTAACC
>CP144829.1:0-6963 GCA_036689455.1 Candidatus Stammera capleta | reverse complement strand
ATTTATTATGTAAATATTTATTAATTTTTATAATAGTAATATTATTATATTACATAATATTTATAAAATAAATATAATAATGGTGATAATTAAATATGAGTAAAGATATGTTAGTTATAATAAATAATTTTAAATTATTAAAAAGAAATATTTTTGATATTTATAATAATAAATTTATTATTAGAGGAATATATTATAGGGATTTTTTTTACATAAAAAAATATATAAATTATTTTAATTTAATTAAAATATCTTCTTATTATTTAAATAATAATAGTTATTTAAGTAATATTATATATATATGTAAAAAAAAAAAAGTTATACCTATAATAAATTTAAAAAAAAATTACGAAATAAATAATTTTTCTTTTAATTTAGAAAAATGAATATTTTTAAAAAAAAAAATATTAGAATTTTTGTTAAAAAATAAAATAAATAATATTTATATTATAAATATACCTTGTTTTATTTATAAAAAATTTTTTATAAATAAAAATATATTTAAAATAATAGAAAATATTTTTTTAAAATTTTATAAAAAATTAAATATTATTTTGTCTTTTTGTTTAATTAAAATATCAAAAAAAATATATAAAAATATAAAAGAATTTTTATATTTTATTATAAATAGAAATATTTCTATATTAATAGAGATAAAAAATTTACATAAATTAATTAAAAATAATTATTTTTATAAAATTATAAGTTTTTTTCAAAAAAAAGACATAAATTTTTTAATAAAAATTAAAAAAAAAAGAGAAATAAAATTTTTAAAAAAAATAATATATTGTAAAGATGGAATAAGACAAACTTCTATTAAATGTAGTTTATATAATAAATAAATATTTATATATGATTATTTAAACCCTATTTTTATAGGGTTTAAAATAATCTTTACCTTACTTACTTTTTTTTTTAATTTACATAAGAAGGACAAATATTTCCTGTAGCATTTAAGTTAATATTACCTGTTTTAGATAAATTTTCCATTTCAAAAGTAGAACCTTTTTTAGCACTAACATTATTAAATGTTACTTCTATATTATTTCCTTTTAATCCATGAAAAATAAATTTTCCAGGTGTTAAGACTTTAACAGAATCAAAATGAATATTTTTATATTGAGGAATTTTATTACCTACAGCATTTTTATTATAAAACATATCTAAAAATATAGGATATTGGACATCTTTTATACAAATATTTTTATAATCTATTTCACTTACTAAACCGCCTTTAGATCTATCACTTTTTATACGTAAACCACTAGTTGTACCATTCATAGATAGATTATTTACTAAAATATTATTAACTTTTCCAGAAGTTTCACTTCCTATAGACATTCCATGACCTTTTCCAAATATATTATTTATAATTGAAATATGGTCTGTAGGTGAACTTGAAGCTTTTATAGCAACATTGTCATCACCAGTACTTATATAAGAATGAATTATAGTAAAGTTTTTTGAAGAACCTGGGTCAATACCATCTGTATTACGAGCATCTGCTGGAGTATTAATATTTACATTTCAAGCTGTAAATCCATCTACATTTGATGTAGCAACATGAAAATTAGGAGAATTTTTTAATGAAATTTTATAGAGAATAAAATTTTTTGAATTTTTTATTTCCATTAATCTAGGATTATTTTGAGATTTATTTTTTTTTTGAGCTTCACTAGCTAAATTCCACCAAGTTTTTGTAGTACCTTTAATAACTGAATTACCTTGACCATCAATTATTCCATTACCATATATTCCACTATTTACAGTATTATTAACAGTTATAAAAGGGTTACATCCTTTACCCACACCATCTAATGTACCACATTTATGATTACCGTTATCAAATAATGAACTATCAGGAATTGCTGATAAAACTGTTCCTTTATCTATAAATAAACCACCATTTGAAGGTATTGATAATGGTCCAGAATAAAAATGAAATACTTTGCTGTTTAATGATTTTAAAGTAACTACTTTTTTTTGTTTAGCGCAACGATTTATTTCATTTTGAATTGTACTAGTACTGTTTTTATTATTAGCACTTAATATACTACAGCTACTAGGAATAATAGGTTCTTTTACTTTACGAGTATCTCCTGAAGATACTGCTGAACTTATACTTAATAAAAAAAAACCTATTACATAAAATAAGTTTTTAAAACATGAATAAATATTTTTTTTCATATAGATCCTATATAAATTAATTTAACAAAATGAATATTAAGCAAATTCATTTTGAATATAAATAAAATTTTTTCCTTCTTGTAAATTAATTCAATTGTATCATTAAAAATAAATTAATACAAATAAATAAAGAAAATATTTTTTTTATTAAAAAAAACTTGAAAAAGTTATTAACAAATAAACGCTAGCAAAACAACGCATAAACACTAGCAAAACAACGCATAAACGCTAGCAAAACAACGCATAAACACTAGAAAAAAAACAATTAATAATGTGATGAAACTGTGGTATGTTTCAGAACATTGAATCAATTTATTTATTTAAACCATGTATTTCATGTATTTCATGTATTACATGTATAAATAATAATAGTAAAAAAAAAAATTAAATAACATAAGGAATATGAGGATAACTATTCTTAAGTTTTATACCTAAATTTAATATAGCTACATTTACATGAGGATAAAAAAAACAAACATCAATTAATCTTTTTATAAATTCTTTTTTAAAATTCAATAAACCTTTATTATCATTATAATAATTAGAACCAAATTGTAATTTCAAATTTTTTCAAGAAATTAAAACACCTTTTCTATTTTTTATTATTCTAGTTCTTCAAGTTAATCATATATATATATCAATAGCCAAAGGAGATCTCATCGATTTAATAACATTTATGTCTATAGGTAAAGAAGTATTTCTTATTTCTTTATAAAATTTATCAGATAAAGTTATATTACTATTTCAAAAAGATTTACATTTAATATCTTTTCCATAAAATAAAATTCCTTTATCAACTATAGTTAATTTATTAAATTTATGTGTATTATCTTGATTATACGTTAAAGTTATTGTAGAATGGAACAACTTCATTATTTGTTTTTTTACTCTATTTATAGAACCATTTTTACCTCCAGTTGGAGTTATACCTAATTTTTTTATAAAATCATTTTGCGTTTTACCTAAAAATAATTTTGAAGATTTAGTTAATTTTGCTTCAGTACATATTCATATCATTAAAATACGAGGTATTAAACCATAAGGTAAACCATATTCAGGATCTGATATAATTTTTAATGATGTTTGACCATTACTTCTCTTAAAAAAAGTATCTTTTATATTTGAATGAGGTATTGATGCACAAGCTAATATACTAGTTATATATCCAATAGATTTTTTATTTGTTAATTTATTACTAATAAATTTTGTTCTTGAATTATTAACTTTATATTTTTTATTTGATTTAATATCTTTTTTTTTAAATATCATATTTTTACATTAAAAAATAATTTTAATAGAAACATAAATATATATATATAAAAAAATATTTAATAATTTAATAAAAAATTTTCAACAATATTATTATAACTTTTTTATTTAAAAAAAAAAGTATTAAAAAACTTGAAATATTTAAATAATAATATATAATTAATTATATTAATTTTCTTCTTGTATATTTTTATTTTTCTTGAATAAAAAAAATAATAAAGGATGGTAAATACTAATATATGTTACGATATAATAAAAAGAATAAATTTATAAAATATTTTTTTTTCTTTTTTAGACAATTTTTATTAATAAACGCAACTAGTATATTTATTCCTATTATTTATGGATTAGATTTTTCTAGAATATTAATATTGAATAGTATAAGTAATATTATTTATATGTTCGTATGTTGTCGTAAAAATAAATATGTTGATCTCGAATCATATTTAGGTCCTAACTTTATTTTTTTTTCTCCACAATTAATTTTTTTTTTATCTAAAAATAAACAAGAAAATTTAATTGGAGCATTTATATTTTATGCAATTATATTACAGATAATAGTTTTTTTTGTAATAAAATTTGGTTTTAATTGAATAAATTTTTTTTTTCCTCCTGAAATAATTGGATTAATATTAATTTCAATTATTTTAAATGTGAATATATGTAGTATTTTAAATAATAGGTTAATTTTAAATATAAACGAAATATGAAATTTAAAATATGATTTTATTTTTATTTTTACTATTTTAGTAATAATATTTAGTATTTATATATGTAAAAATTATTTATTCATGTCAATATGAATAAGTACATTAATTAATTATATATTATCAATAATATTAAAAGTGAATAAATTTAATAATAACAATTTATACGATAATGATAAATTAAAATTATTTTATTATCCTAATTTCGATATTAATGTAATAATTTTATTATTTCCTTTTGTTTTTATTTCTTTAACTCAACATATAAATTGTTTTTTTTTAATAAAAAAAATGAAAAAAAATGAAGATTTAATAAATAATTATGATTTATTTAAATCTGTTATGATAAATAGTATTGTAAATATTTTATCTATTTTTATTGGATCTATACCATTAACATTGTATCATGAAAATTTAAATTTATATAATTTAAAAAAAAAAAAAATATTTTTATATAAAAAATATACATATTTTTTTTATTTTAAAATAATTTTATTTTCTTTATTTTTTTATAAATTAATTAACTTATTTTTTTTTAATATTCCTTTACCTGTATTATTAGGTGTTTATTTTTTTTTATGTAGTGTAATATTTTTTTCTGGAATATCATTATTTAATTATTTTAATATATATAATGTAAAAAATATTTTATTGTTATTAATTATGTTTTTAATAAATATAAATGATTTTAAATTAAATATATGAAAAATAAATTTTAATAACATTATTTTATCTATAATAATATGTTTATTAATTAATTTTATATTTAAAATTTTTAATTATATTAGATATACTATTTTTTAATTTTTTAAGAATATATTTTTCTTTTTTTTATATCTTTTATTCCTGATTTTCTAAAAAAATATGTATTTATTTGATCTCTTCATTCACATGAATTTAAATATTGTTTTTTTATTTTTTTTTTTATATTTTTAAATATTTTATAGTTTATAAAATTTTTTATTTTTTTTCATAAAAATATTCATTTATTAATTTCATTTACTGATTTAAAATTTTTATCATATATATATTGTATAATATTTTTTTTTGATCTTTTTAAAATATATTTATATGGTAAATTATAAAAAAATAAAATTAATTTTTCTGGACATTTATTTAAATTACTAAATTTATTTTTATTTTCACTAGAATATTGATTTATATATTCATTATTATTTATAATTCTGTTGACACCTAATTTATATCTATTAGAATAATGATATATACCTGAATTAGAATATTCATATCCATCTATATTTGGTCCATAGTCATTTTTATTTATCATAAAATTTAAACCTAAAATAGAAGTATAATTTTCATATATTTTTGAACTATTAAAAATAATTTTCCTTATATTTTTTATAGCTAAATTATTTTTATTAAATTTAAAAGATAATTTTATTCATTCTTTAAGTAAAGAATTTAAATTAATATCTAAATTTCATAAAATTTTACCATAACCAAATAAATTTGATTGATCAAATTCATGTCTAGTTCAATTAAAATTATTACTTATATTTGATATAGCAGTTATACCGTAATATTTTGTGGAATTAAATTTTCCAGATACTAATTTTTTTATATTTAATTTTTTTTTTAAAGTACATACATTAAAATTTAATATATTTTTTCATTTATGTAATAATCAACATATATCAGTTTGTTTTTTAGTATGTTTTTTTGTAATTTGTAATTCTAGTAATTGAGATGTATTTAACATAGATCCTAATAAAGGAGATATTGGTTCTGTAATTTGATATCCAATCGGTCCACTTTTAATTTGTAAAATAATATTATCTAAAAATAATTTATCTAATTTTTTAAAATTATTAAAAACAAAACATGCTCTATCAATTTTTTTGTTTCTTCAATTTTGTTTTTGATTAGTAGAACATTTTCAAATAAGTAATCCATTAAAAGATTTTAATGGTTTTGCAATTACATTTGCACATTCTGCATGATTTCTTTTATAAAAAGTATCATCATTATTATTTTTTAAATTTATTTTAACTAATAAACCTCCTAATTTTGGTATATATTTATATATGTTTTTTATTTTTTTATTTCATCAAAATATAACTTTTTTATTCAATGGATCAAATGTAGATAAATTTCCAAGTATAATTGGACTTTTATAATTTACAGAAATAAATAATTTTATATTGTATTTATTAAATATTTTATATATCTCATATAATTGAATTAATAATTTTTTTGTAATTAAATAAGTAGAAGGAATATTAACATCATCATTATTAATGCATATATAATTTATACCTATACTAGTTAACAATTTAGCATAAAAATTAATTTTATTTAAATCAAAATTAATATTATTATTAAAAAAAAAAATAGAATTTCCAAAATGATTATTTTTTATACTTCCATCTAAATTATCTAAATGATTTATCATTCTAATTTTTAAATTAGGTTTTTCTCTAATAAAAAAATTTTTATTTTTAATTTTTTTTAATTGAATTAATTTAAATAAATAAAATAAAGAATACATAAATCCAGAATTACTTTTAGATAAGATAAATATCTTTTTATTTTTATAATTTATACAATATTCTCCTAAATTAAATGACTTATTATAATAAAATATAATTGTAGATTTTTTTATACTAGATGTAAATTTAATTAAATTTTTATTTATAAAAAATTTAATTTCTTTACTAAGAAAATTTTTAATTTTTTTATGTATAAAAATATTTTTAAAAATATTATTATATAATATACTTTTTATTCAAAAAGTATCATTAATATCAGGTAATCAACATTTAGAATATTTTTTTGTCAT
>CP144828.1:145063-304518 GCA_036689455.1 Candidatus Stammera capleta | reverse complement strand
TAATATTTAAATTTTAATATATTTTAAAAACTATTTAATTATTAAATAGTATATAATTAATTATCTGTCTTTAAATTAGCTTTTAAAATATTTTAATAATTAAATAAAATTAAATTCTAAAAATATTTGAGTAAATTAGACAGAAAACTTTTTTAAATATATTAAACTCATGTTTTTTTGTAAAAGATATAAATATTTTACTAAACAAAAGTTAAGTTTAATGAAATTAAATTAAACTATAATAACTACATTAAATCTATTTTAATAGTGTAAATATTTTTAAATAAAATAAATATACAGAATATATTATTTAATAAACTACAAACAAATTTATTTATGTTTTAATAGGTAACTAAAAGATTTTTAAAAACTTATATAATTCTAGAAAATTATATTGTAAATTATTTAATTCAATTTTTTTTAAACACATTATATGACTAATTGAATTAAAATACAAATTTTTTTTTTTAAAAAAAACTTGATTTTATAAAATAAATAAGTTATTATTTTTAAAATTTGTTTTTTCTGAGAATGAATATATTTAAGTTAAATTCAATTTTTTTTTTTCGTACTCTAAAATATATATTTTATGTATAACTATAGAAAATTTTATAATGTAATAGTAATTGGGGGAGGACATGCAGGTATAGAAGCAGTATATGCATTATCTAAAATGCAAATTAATACTTTATTAATAACATATAATATAAAAAATATTGGTAAAATGTCATGTAATCCAGCTATAGGAGGTATAGGTAAGAGTCATTTAGTTAAAGAAATAGATGCTTTAGGTGGAATGATGGGTAAAATGGTAGATTTATCTGGAATACAATATAGAGTATTAAATACCAGTAAAGGAGATGCAGTAAGATCTACTAGAGTTCAAATTGATGTAAATATATATTCTAAAAAAGTAATGTATTATTTGAATAAATTAAAATATTTAGATATTTATGAAGATGAAGTTGTGAAGTTAATAATAAAAAATAAATTTATTAATGGTGTTATTACAACTAAAAAAATTTTTTTTTCAGATATTGTTATATTAACAACTGGAACTTTTTTAAATTCAAAAATATTTATAGGTAGAAAATCATGAAATTGTGGAAGAATATATGATCATTCATCATTCAAATTGGCTAAATATATAGAAAAGTATAATTTTAGTTTTGGTTATCTAAAAACTGGAACTCCTCCCACGTATAGATAAAAATACAATTGAATTTAATAAATTAAAATCTCAAGAGAATAATGATAATATATTAGGTTTTTCTTATTTTAGATCTTTGAGAAATATTAATAAGTTAAATCAAATTAAATGCTATATAACATGTACAAATAAAAATACTCATAAAATTATTAAAAATAATTTACATGAAAGTCCTTTGTATAATGGTAAAATAATTGGAAAAGGCCCAAGATATTGTTTATCAATAGAAGATAAAGTTACTCAATTTAGTAATCGTGATAAACATAATGTTTTTTTAGAACCTGAAAGTTTAACAAGTGATATTATATATCCTAATGGTATTTCAACCAGTTTACCTTTTAAAATTCAAAGAAGATTTGTTAATTCAATTAAAGGCATGGAAAATGCTAAAATAATTACTCCAGGATATGCTGTTGAATATTTATTTTTTAACCCTAAATATTTGTATCCTACTTTAGAAAGTAAAATTATAAATAACTTATTTTTTGCTGGTCAAATTAATGGTACTACCGGATATGAAGAAGCTGCTGCTCAAGGTATAGTAGCAGGAATTAATGCAGCATTAAAATTTAGTCAATACGGTAATAATTACTTTATACCTAACAGATTAAATTCATATATAGGAGTATTAATAGATGATTTATGTACTAAAGGAGTAGATGAACCATATAGAATGTTTACCTCAAGATCTGAAAATAGACTTTTTTTAAGAGAAGATAATGCTGATTATAGATTAACTCCTATAGGGTATAAATTAGGTTTAATAAATAAAAAGAAATGGGTTTTTTATAAAAAAAAAATAAAACATATATATAAAATATATAAATATATTAAAAATAAAAAAATAAATACTAAATATTTGCCAAATAATATATTTAAAAAATATTTTAGTAATTATGTAAATACTAAATTATCATTAAAATTTTTAATTTTAAATTTTTCTATTAAATTAAAAAATATAATACATTTATTTAAAAAATGTAAAGAAATTATGTATTTAAAAGAAATAGAAATTTTAATAAAATATGAAGGATATTTAAAGAGACAAAAATCTGAAATTAATAAATTTTATAAATATAAAAATACTATTATTCCAGATACTATTGATTATAGTAGTATTAATGGTTTATCTAAAGAAGTAATATGTAATTTAAGTAAATATAAACCCTCTTCATTAAAAGAAGCTTATAATATACCGGGTGTTACTCCATCATCAATAATTATGATATTAATATATTTAAAAAAAAATAAATTTCATTAACTTTTATTTATATAAAATATATATTAATATTTTTATTAAAACTTAAATTGTTTTTTTATTTAAAAAATATTAGAATAGTATAAATTATTATTTAATTATTTATTTTTTAAAAATTGTTTAATTTTAATAAATAATTATATATATATATAAAATTTTTTTTATTATAAAATAATATTTTTATATTTTTTTTTTAAAAAAAAAATGATTATTCGTTTGAGTTTTAATTATGATTAAAAATATTATTTGACAATTTAAATTACCTTCTAATTATATTAAACATCATTTAACTCATTTACAGTTTAATTTATTAAAATTTAAGTTTTTAAATAGCTTAGATAAATATTCTTTTTGAACTTTAAATTTAGATTCTTTAATTGTATCTTTATTTTTAAGTTTAATATCTATGTATGTTATTAAATATTCAATAAATAAAATTGAATATAATAATTTATCAAATAAAATTTTTATTTTGGTAGATGTATTAATTTTATTTGTGTATAAAAATGTTATTGATATATGTGGAAAAAAAGATAAATTTATATTTTCTTTAGCTTTTTCTACTTTTATATGAGTATTAATAATGAATTTAATGGGATTATTTCCTATAGATATAATACCATTTTTGTTTAAATGGTTTTTAAATTTTAAATATTTTATTTATTTACCTACATCTGATTTAAATGTAACATCAGCTATTTCTTTAAGTGTTTTAATGCTTATATTTTTATATAAAATATATTATTTAGGTATATATAAATTATTTAAAGGAATTTTAAATCATCCTTTTGATAGTAAATGATGTATACCATTTAATATTTTAATAGAGATAACAAACATTTTTTCTAAATTTTTATCTTTATCTTTAAGATTATTTGGTAATATATATTCGGGAGAAATAATTTTTATTTTAATATATTTTCTAGTTCCGATTTGATATCAATGATTATTAATATTTCCTTTGGTTTTCTTACATATACTTATTTCTTTTTTACAATCTTTTATTTTTATGATACTTACATTAATGTATATATCATAGATTTAATTTATATTTAGAGGTTTTTATATGCATAATAGTATACTATATATTTCTGCTGCTTTAATGATGGGTTTAGCTTCAATAGGTGCTTCTATAGGTATAGGAATATTAGGTGGTAAATTTTTAAATAGCGTTGCTAGACAACCTAGTTTAGTTTCTTTGCTAAGGTATCAATTTTTTATAGTTGTAGGTTTAATAGACGCTGTACCTATGATAATTATAGGTTTAAGTTTATATATTATTTTCTCAGTAATAAAATAATTAATATATTAAATAGTATTTATAAATAATAATTTAATTTATGGAAATTAATGTAACTTTATTAAGTCAAATGTTGTTTTTTATTATATATATATTATTATGTATTAAATATATTTGACCATATATAAATAATGTAATAGAAAAAAGACAAAGAGATATAATTTTAGAACAAACTAAAATTATTGATGCTAAAAAAAAACTTTTACATATTGAAAATAAAATAAAAAATATTTTATTGAAAACTAGACATAGATCGAAAAAAATAATTTCAAATGCAAAATATAAAGGTTTAATAATAATTAATAAATCTAAATTTAAAGCTAAAAACAAGTATAAAAAAATTTTAGATAACGCTAAAATACAAATAGATATGGAAAAAAAAATTTTATATAAAAAATTTTCTAAAAATGCTTCTTATATTGTAAGTGATATTTTGTCAAAAATTACATTAAATATTTTTGATAAAAATTTAAATAATAAATTTATTAAAAAAGTAATAAATAAATGTAAATTTAATTTATAAAAATATGTTAAATGTAAATAAATCTTATTATTATTCTTTATATATATATGAAATTTTAGATAAAAGAAATAATAAATTTATTAAATGAAAAAAATTTATAAATTTATTAATTAGGATATTTCAAAATAACAATTTAATTATATATTTTTACATAAAATATAAATATAATTTTTTAAAAAAAATTTTTATTATATTAAATGATAATATTATTTTAAGCAAAGAAATGAAAAATTTTGTAATAATTATTTTTGAAGATAATATATTAAATATAATTCCATATATATATGAAAATTTTATTAATATTTATTTATATAAAAAAAAAATACTTATAGTAAATATTTACTCTAGGTATTCTTTAAATAAAGAAAATATTAATAAAATTAGAAAAATAGTTAGGAAAAGAAAAAATAATTATAGAATATTTTTTTTTTTAAAAAAAGATTTAAAAATAATTGCAGGATTTAAGGTCTATGTTAATAATTTAATTTTTGAACTAAATATTTTTAAAACAATTAAAAAAATTAATTTAATTTTCAGTAAAAATTAAAGAGTAAATAACATGTTATTTGAAATTACTAAAAATAGTAAATTAATTAAAAATAAAGTAGATGAATTATATAATGAAATAGATATATATTATGAAGGTGAAATTATTTCTATAATTGATAATGTGATAGAAATAATTGGTTTATCTAAAGTTTTGATAAATGAATTAATAGAATTTCCAAATAATATTGGTTATGCATTAATTTTTAATTTAGATAGATATGTAATTAGTGCAATATCTTTAGTTTCTAGTATTAATTTACATATTGGTATGAAAGTTAAAAGTACTAGTAAAGTATTAAGTGTACCTGTAGGTGATAAATTATTAGGTAGAATAGTTAATTCTTTGGGTAAATTTATTGATGGAAAAGAAGAATATAATTTTAATAAATTTTATCCTATTGAATATAATTCTCCTTTGATTACAGATAGACGTTTTATTAATAGATCTTTATGTACAGGATATAAATCTATCGATAGTATGATACCTATAGGTTTAGGTCAAAGAGAATTAATAATTGGTGATAGAAAAACAGGAAAAACTAGCTTAACTTTAGATATTATAATTAATCAAAAAAAAACTAATGTTAAATGTGTTTATGTTTCTATAGGGCAAAAATTATCTTCAGTTTTTAATATAGTCAAAAAATTGGAATATTATGGTGCTTTAGATTATACTATTATTGTTGTTGCTTCTGCATCTGAAGATGCAGTTATGCAATATATAGCTCCTTATTCTGGATGTTCTATAGCAGAATATTTTAGAAATATTGGTGAAGATGTACTAATTATTTATGATGATTTGTCTAAACATGCTATATCTTATAGACAAATATCTTTATTACTACGTAGATTTCCTGGAAGAGAAGCTTATCCTGGAGATATTTTTTATTTACATTCAAGATTATTAGAGAGATCAGCATATGTAAATTATAATTTTATTAAAAAATATAATGCTAATTATAAAAAAAATTCTTTATCAGGATCATTAACTGCTTTACCTATAGTTGAAACATATGAAGGCGATGTATCTTCTTTTATACCTACTAATATAATATCTATTACTGATGGTCAAATATTTTTAGAGTCTAATTTGTTTAATTCTGGTGTAAAACCAGCAGTTAATCCGGGAATTTCTGTATCTAGAGTTGGGTCATCTGCTCAAACTGATATTATGAAAGAATTATCAAGTTCTTTAAGAACTTCTTTATCTCAATATTATGAATTATTAAGTTTTTCTAAATTTTCATCTGAGGTAGATAATTATACTAATTATCAACTTAATTATGGTGCAAAAATTGTTGAAATTCTTAAACAAAAACAGTATAATCCTTTACCTTTGTTTTATCAGGTATTGATTTTATTTTCATTAAAATATAAATATTTAGATGATATAAATATTAATAAAATATTTTCTTTTGAAGAAAAATTATATAATTATGCATCTACAAATTTTCCAGATATAGAAAAGAAAATAAATTTAAGTGGTTCATTTAATAGTAAAATTATTAAAAAACTTAAAAATATTATTATTAATTTTAAAAAAGAAAATAAATTTAGTTAAAATTCATTTGGTTTTTTTGGAGTTTTAATATTGATCAATAAAAAAGATTTAAAAATCAAAAAAGACAGTTTTAAATATATACATAAAATTACTAAATCTATGGAGATGATTTCTATATCTAAATATAAATTACTTAATAATAAATTATTAAATAATAATAACTATTTATATAATTATTTAAATCTATTAAATAATTTGGATAATAATTATAAAAATTTTTTTTTAGATATTAATAAAGAATGTATAGATAATGTGTTTTATTTAGTTATTTCTACTGATCAGGGATTATGTGGTAATTTAAATACAAAATTATTTAATCAATTAATTAATAATATTAAAGAAAATATTTTTTATAAAAAAAATATTTATTTATTTTTATTGGGTAAAAAAAGTAGTTTATTGTTAGATATATTTAGTAAAAATAATATAAATTTTATTTTATTTAAATCTTATTCGTGTATAAATAAAATAACTAATAATTTAGGTAATAAAGTTACTAAAGATATTATTAATTTTTATATTAAGAATTATAATACATTAATATTTACAGTAAGTAATATTTTTAATTATAATGAAAATAATATATGTATAGAACAGTTATTACCTATTAAATATAATTGTAAAAATAAAAAAGAAAAGATTCATTACATATATGAAGGTAATAAAAAAGATATTTTTAATACTATACTATATGAATTTTTAAATATTAAAATATTAAATTTGATATTTAATAATATGGTATCTGAGTATTCATCTAGAATTATTATTATGAAAAGTGCTTCTATAAATTCAGAGAAATTATTTAAGAAAGTTAATTTAATATATAATAAATTACGTCAATATTTAGTTACTCGTGAAATAATTGAGTTAATTTCTAGTTTGTACGAAATTTAATTATATTTTTATGGTTAAAATTATATGCAAAATTATAAAGGTAAAATTATTAGGATATTAGGTGCAATTGTTGATGTAGAATTTTTTAATAATTATATTCCTAAATTATTTAATGCATTACATGTAATAAAAGATAATGAGTTATTTCTAGTTTTAGAAGTTCAACAGCAATTGAACTATGGAATAGTGAGAACTATAGCTATGGGTTCTACATTAAATTTATATAGAAGTATGAAAGTAATAGATTCTGGAGAAAAAATATCTATTCCTGTAGGAAAAAAACTTTTAGGTAGAATAATAAATGTATTAGGTAATCCTTTAGATGGAAAAGATATTATAAAATCTAAAGAAAAAAGATGTATATATAATTTTCCACCTAAATATACTGATTTAGCATCATCTCAAGAAGTTTTAGAAACAGGAATTAAGGTTATTGATCTTATTTGTCCATTCTTAAAGGGTGGTAAAATAGGTTTATTTGGAGGAGCTGGTGTGGGTAAAACTGTAAATATGATGGAACTTATAAGAAATATAGCTATAAAACATTCAGGATATTCAGTATTTACAGGGGTAGGAGAAAGAATTAGAGAGGGATATGATTTTTATAATGAAATGTGTGATTCAAAAGTTATAGATAAAGTTTCATTAGTTTATGGACAAATGAATGAACCACCAGGAAATAGATTTCGTGTTGCACTTACAGGTTTAACAGTTGCAGAAAAATTTCGTGATGATGGACATGATGTACTATTTTTTATTGATAATATATATAGATATATTTTAGCAGGTACTGAAGTATCATCTTTATTAGGTCGTATACCATCTTCTGTAGGTTATCAACCAACATTATCAGAAGAAATGGGTATTTTACAGGAAAGAATTTCTTCTACAAAAGATGGTTCTATAACATCAGTTCAAGCAGTATATGTTCCTGCTGATGATTTTAGCGATCCTTCTGCTATCACTACATTTTCTCATCTTGATGCAATTATAGTTTTAGATAGACAAATAGCTTCTTCAGGTATATATCCTGCTATAGATCCTTTATTATCTAGTAGTGATCAATTAGATCCTAATATAGTTGGTTTAAAACATTATAAAACCGCTCAATCTGTTAAAAAAATATTACAGAAATATAAAGAATTAAAAGATATAATATCTATATTAGGTATGGATGAACTTTCAGAAAAAGATAAATTATTAGTATCTAGGGCTAGAAAAATACAAAAATTTTTATCACAACCATTTTATGTAAGTGAAATATTTACTAATATTAAAGGTAAATATGTTTCTATAAAAGATAGTATAAAAGGTTTTAGAAATATAATAAAAGGTAAATATGATAATGTACATGAAAATTATTTTTATATGATAGGTAAAATAGAAAAAAGTATTTTAAGAAACGAAAAATAAATGTATGAATTTTAACACTTTAATTATATCTAAAGATAAAATTTTATTTAAAAGAAGTTTAAAATATATTAGAGTTTTTAATTTTAATAAAGAATTTGAAATTTATTATCAACATGTACCTATTTTAAGTAAATTAAATTATAGTCTTATATATTTAAGTGTATATAAAAAAGAATATTTTTTATTTTTAATAAAAGATGGAATTTTAGAATTTAGTTTAAATAGAACTGTTATTTTAGTTAAAGCATTGGTTGATGTTAATAATTTAAATAAAAATATAATTTTAAAAAAAAAAGAAAATGTTATTAATAAATTTAAACAACAAATAAAAACAAATAACTTTGATTCATTTAAAAAGTTAAATTTTAAAATCAAGAAATATGAAAATTATTTATTATTTTTAAAATTAAATAAAAGTTAATTAATTAAAGTATTTTTTTTAAAATTTATATTTTATTATAGTAATTATTATATTTATAATATATAATTTAATAGGATATTTTTATATTTTAAAATTAATTTAAATAAGATATAAAAAAAATTTTTTTATAAAAAAGGGGTTATAGCTCAATGGTAGAGCATCTGTTTTGCACACAGAAGGTTAGCGGTTCAAATCCGCTTAACTCCATATAATTTATATAAGCCGGTTTAGCTCAGTAGGTAGAGCAACTGACTTGTAATCAGTAGGTCACCAGTTCGATTCCGGTAGCCGGCATAAAAGGTGGGATTCCTGAGTGGTTAAAAGGGACAGACTGTAAATTTGTTGTCATAGACTTCGAAGGTTCGAATCCTTCTCCCACCATTTTAAAAAAAATACGCGAGTATTGTATAAAGGTTATTATTTTAGCCTTCCAAGCTAAAGATACGGGTTCAAATCCCGTTACTCGCTTATTATATTAATCTATATGATATATATATATTATATTTTGGATAAATTTTTTCAGGAATTGAGTAATTAATCTTTATTTTCTGATTTATATATTTTTTACTTAAAAAAAATATTTTATTAATATTAATAATTTTTAGAAAATATTTGTTTTTAATTAAATATTCTTTTTTAATTAAATTTATATTAAACATTATTAAACTAATTTCTTTTTTTATTTTATATTTATTTTTTATGTTTCTTACAAAAGTTATAATTCTTTTTATTATTTTAAATGTTGTAATTTTATATATATTATTAAAATTTATTTTTCTTTTTATATTAATTTTTTCTTTTATTATAGATAAATTATTTTCATTTTTAATATAATATTTTTTAATTTTTTGTCATAAATATTCTGTTATAAATGGTGTAATTGGATGTGATAGTAATAATATTATATTTAATATATATAATGCTATATTTATACTGTATTTTTCTTTTTTTTGAAAATTTATATATATTTTAAATAATTCTAAATATCAATCACAAAATTTATTTTTTAAAAAATTTGATATTTCTTTACATAAATTATCGAATCTAAATTTTTTAATATTATTTTGATAGTTTATAATAAATTTATTTAGTGAATTTAATATTCAGTATTCTGTTATATTAATCTTTTTTTTTTTAATTTTAATATTTTTAATATATAGATATTTTTTTTTTTTGAAAATATTAATCATATATCTACATGTATTTCATAATTTATTACAGTAATTATAACTATAATTTAATTTCACCATATTAAAGTTTATTGTTATATTTGATGTAGATATTGAAGATAATGCAAATCTTAAAGTATCTATTCCATAAGATTTAATTCCATAAGGAAAATATTTTTTTGTATTTTTAATAATTTTTTTTACAGAAATTTTATTATCTTTAATTAGATTTTTTGTTCTATTTTTAATTAATTTATCTAATGATATTCCTTTTATTATATCTATTGGATTAATTACGTTACCTAAAGATTTAGACATTTTATTTCCTTTTTCATCTCTAATTAATCCTGTAATAAATATTTTTTTAAATGGTATTTGTGATTTATTTTTAATTTTTATTAAACATAAAGTCATCATTATCATTCTTGAAATTCAAAAAAAAATTATATCATATCCACTTACAACTATATTAATAGGATGAAATAAATTAAATTCAATAGTTTTTTTTGGTCATCCTAGAGAAGTAAAACTTCATAAAGACGAAGAAAATCATGTATCCAACACGTTTTTATCTCTTACTAATTTGTTTGTATTAATATTGTATTTTCTTTTTATTTCATATATGTTATAACCAACATAAATTTTTTCTTTATTTTTTTTACAATACCATATAGGAATTTTATGTCCTCAATTTATTTGTCTAGATATACATCAGTCTTTAACATTATTCATTCAGTAAAAAAATAATTTTTTATATTTTTTAGGTATTAATTTTATTTTTTTTTTTTTTATAATATTTAAAGCTTTTTTAGATAATTTTTTAGTTTTTAAATATCATTGATTTTTAATAACTGGTATAGTTATTGAATTAGATTTATTACTATAAAATAATGTTTTTTTTATTGTCTTAATTTTTATTATTTTTTTTTTTTTATTTAAAATTTGTATTATTTTTTTTCTTGATTCTTTAATACTTAAATTATATAAATTTAAATTCTTATTATTTAAATTTAGATTAGTTATTATTTTTTTTTTTTTATAATTATATATATCTGATATTTTTTTAATTAAACCTTTTAATGTGAATATATTAATAATATTTAATTTATATTTTTTACTTCTTTTAAAATCTTTAAAACTATGTCCTGGTACAATTTTAATACATTTATTTTTATTTTTATCTTTTATTCCTATTATTGGTATAAGATTTTTATTTATTGGATTAATTGCGTATTTTTTGATAAATTTTTGATATTTTTTATTTTTTATATTTATACCTAAAGCTGTAATTCCTAATATATTTTCGGGTTTTGTAGTGGGAACAATAATTTTTTCATTTTTATTTAGAATTTTTAGTATTATATAATATTTGATTTGTTTTTTTTTTATTTTATTAATTTCTAAATCTGAAATTACAGTTTTAATTTTAGTATCTCAATGAATAATTCTTTTATCTTTATAAATTAATTTTTTATTAAATAATAATATAAATGCTTTCTTAACTGAATATGAAAAATTTTTATCTAAAGAAAAATGTGTTTTTGTTCAGTCTACTGAACTACCTAATAGTTTTGTTTGTTTATTAATATTATTTTCGTATTTAGTTTTTCATTTTCATAATTCTTTATTTAATTTTTTTTTTGTTATTTTTATTTTACCAGATGTTTTTTTTATATAATTTTCAACTAATATTTGTGTTGCTATTCCAGCATGATCTGTTCCCATTATTCATAATACATTTTTACCTAAAATTCTATTATATCTTGCTATTATATCCATAATAGTTTGTTGAAACGCATGACCGATATGTAGGTTTCCTGTTACATTAGGAGGAGGCATTATTATAGAAAAATTTTTTTTATTGTTTTTTATTAATTTAGGTTGAAATAATTTATTTTTATTTCAGAAATCATATATTTGTTTTTCTTTGTTTTTTAAATTAAATTTTCTGTCCATAAATAATTTATAATTGGAATTATATTTTTGTTTATAATTTACTTTCATTAATTAAAAATTGTATTATTAATTCTATAGGTTTACCTGTAGATCCTTTATTATTATAGGCTGTTCCTGCAATATCAATATGAGCTCATTTGTATGATTTTGTGAATTTTGATAGAAAACAACCTGATGTAATTGTGCCTGCATAAGATTGTTCTGAACAATTTTTTATATCTGCAAAATTAGATTTTAAATATTTATTATATTCTTTAAATAAAGGTAATTCTCATACATAATCTTGAATTTCTTTACCTGATTTAATTAATTTTTTAGTTAATGTTTTGTCATTAGATAATAAACCGCTAATTTTTTTTCCTAATGTCATGAGACATGATCCTGTTAAGGTTGCAATATCAATAACTAATTTAGGATTAAATTTTTTAACATAAGTTAGTGTATCACATAGTAAAAGTCTACCTTCAGCATCAGTATTAATTATTTCTATTGTGTTATTTGATAAACTTTTTATTATATCTCCTGGTCTAGAGGAATGTTTATCTATCATATTTTCTGCACATGATAATATTCCTATAACATTTATGTTTAATTTTAATTTAGATATTATATACATAATTCCATATATTACTGATGCTCCTGACATATCATATTTCATTTCATACATGTTTTTTGATGTTTTAATAGATATACCTCCGGTATCAAATGTTATTCCTTTACCTACAAGAACTATTGGTTGATTATTATCCTGATGTTTTTTTTTATAATTAATTATTATCATCATAGGATTATTTTTAGATCCTTTGTTTACTGAAAGATATGCATTCATACCTAATTTTTGAAGTTTATTTTTATCTAATTTATATATATTAATATATTTAGATTTTATTTGTTTTTTAACGTTTTTATATATATATATTGAATTACATATATTAGGTGGGGTATTTGATAAATCTTTAGTTTTTTGTATACCTTTTGATATTATTAAAGAATTTTTAATTGCTTTAGTAGCATTTTTATTTTCTTTTTTATCATTTATAAAAAAATTTATTTTGAAATCATATTTTTTATATTTTTCTTTCTTACTTTTAAATTTATTAAATTTATAATTTTTATTTTCAAAAATTCTTATTATTTTATATATTTTTCAATATGTATTTATAAAATATAAATTATTTACATCAAATATGATTGATTGATAGTTTAGGTTTTTTATTATATTAAAAGAATATTTAATTATTTTAATAAATTTATTTTTATTATTTATATTTTCTTTTCCACATCCTATTAATACTATATCTTTGATGTTTTTTAATTTATTGTTTTTTATTGTTAAATATGTATTTTTTTTTCCTGAAAAATTATATTTTGTAATTTCTTTTTCAATTATAGAATTTTGGTTAGTTTTTTGTTTTTTATATATTCCAATTAGAATACATTCATCTTTTATGTAATTTTTTTCGATACTATTTTGTATTTTATATTTCATATTTTTAATTCTAAATTTATTTAAATTCATAATATTATAATTTATTATATTAAAAATTAATTAAATAATATATTATATATTTTAATATATATATATAATTTTAAAAATTTTAATTATAATGATAAATATTAAAAATATATTTTTTATTGGGAATAATATTTTATATTTGAATGAACCTTATAAAATTGAATTTGTAGAGTTTATTAAACCTGGAAAAGGTAAATCATTTATTCGAACTAAAATACGAAATTTATTAAATAATAAGTTAATTGATAAGAATTTTAAATTTATTAATAATATTAAGAATGCATTTGTTTATAAATATAATTATTTATATTTATATAATGATAATAAAATTTGATGTTTTATAAATAAAGAAATATATAATATTATTTTTTTGAATAAAAAAATAATATCCTCTTGTATTAAATGAATATGTAAAAATAATATTTATAAAATAATATTTTGAAATAATAATCCTATTAAAATAATTTTACCTAAATTTATTATTATTAAAGTTATAGATGAGAGTAATTTTATAAAAAAATCGTCTTCTAAAAATAATTTAAAGAATGTTACATTACATAATGGAATAAATTTAAAAGTTCCTTTTTTTATTAATAAAGGAGATTTTATTAAAGTAGATCCTAGATTAGGTATTTATATTTCAAGATTAAATAATTAGTTTATTATTAAGTATTATTTTTAATAGTTTAAATTTTTCTTTTATTTTTTATAAAAAAGTTATTTTTTATTAAAATAAAATATTATAATTTTTATATTTTAATGTTTATATTTTTTAAAAATTGTAATTTTTTATTTATATTTATTAATTTTTGTTTTTTTAGTTTTTAATTAATTTTGATTATAATTTTAATTTATATTTTTTTTATTTTATTAGTTTGTTTTATGTTTTTTTGTTTTTTAAAAATTATTTTTTTATTAATTTAATTATATTTTTTTAATAGATTATATTATGTTTATATATTAATGTTATATAAAATACTTTCAAAAAAGTAAATTTAAATTTTGAGGTTAAATTATGTTAAAGAAAATTTTAATTATAGATGATGATATAAAATTTAGTTATTCTTTAGAAAATTATTTAAATAAGCATAATTTTTATATAAAAAGTATTTTAAATTCTAATCAAATGGAAAAAGTTTTATTAAGAGAAATTTTTGATTTAATTATATTGGATTTAGTTTTACCTGGAGAAGATGGTTTGTCTATTTGCAGAAAATTGCGTAATAAAAATAATAATATACCTATAATAATAGTTACTGCAAAAGATGATGATATTGATCGTATATTAGGTTTAGAAATAGGTGCTGATGATTATATTTATAAACCGTTTAATTATAGGGAATTACTAGCACGTATAAGATCTTTATTAAGACGACAATATAGTAATTTTTCTAAGTTTAATATTCAAAATAATTCCATTGTTAAATTTGGTAATTGTAAATTAAATTTATTTACTAGAGAAATGTTTAAAAACAAAAAAAAAATATTTTTGACTAGTGGAGAATTTTCTATATTAAAAGTTTTAATAAATCATGCTAGAGAACCTTTATCTAGGGAGAAATTAATGTTTTTAGCACTTAAAAAAAAATATCATGCAATAGAAAGATCTATTGATGTACAAATATCGAAATTACGTCGTTTAGTTGAAATTGATTCTATGAAACCAAGATATATACAAACTGTTTGAGGGTTAGGATATGTTTTTATACCTGATAATAATTAATTTTTTAAAAGTTTAATTATTTTATTATATTACAAACAGGGGTAGAAGGATTTGAACCTTAACCTATGATTTTGGAGACCATTATTCTACCTGATTAAACTATACCCCTATTATATATTTTATTTAGGTCTAAGCGGATTTGAACCACTGACCTCACCCTTATCAGGGGTGTGCTCTTGCCGCTGAGCTATAGACCTGTATTCGTATATTATATAAATAATATTTTTTAAAAATATTTATATATACTATAAAATATAATTCTAGCAGATTTTAAATTAAAAGTCATTATTTAAGTTAATGTTTATTAAATTATTAAATAATTATTTTTTATAATTTATTTTATTTATTTGTTTAATTTTATATAATATTATTACTTAATAACTATTTTGTAATATGTTTATGAAAAAAAAAAATATTTTTAGTCAGATTATTAATAAAGAAATAAAATCTAATATTATTTTTCAAGATATTGATGTTACTGCATTTAATGATATTAATCCTTTAGTTCCTATTCATATATTAATAGTTCCTAATGTTTATATTAGTGGTATGGATAAATTGAGTAAAGATAATATATATATATTGGGAAAAATGTTATTTGTATCTTCTATAATAGCCAAGAAAAAAAAAATTTCTTCTAATGGATATAGAGTTATTGTTAATTGTAATAAACATGGTGGTCAAAAAATAGATTATCTTCATTTACATTTATTAGGTGGTTGTGATTTAGGTAAGATGATTAATTTAAGTAATTAAATAATTATAGAAAATAATTATTTAATATAAAATGATATGAAAATTACTAATTATCCTTTATTTACTTCTAGGAATGTATTAATAAATGAGAAAAATTTTGTTTATAATTTAATGATTAGAGGTGGGTTAATACGTAAGTTATCTTCTGGAATATATATATGATTACCTAATGGTGTTAATATTATTAATAATATAGTTATATTAATAAAAAAGTATATGAATAAAATAAATGCTTTTGAAATTAATATGCCTGTACTTAATAATTCTAGTATTTGAATTAAAAGTGGAAGATTATCAACTTATGGTAATGAATTATTTAAAATATATGATAGAAATAGTAAATTATTTATTCTATCTCCTACTAATGAAGAGGTTATTACTAATTTAATTTGTAGTGAAGATTTTAATTTGAATTTTTTTCCTAAAGTTTTTTATCAAATTCAATTAAAATTTAGAGATGAAATTAGACCAAAATTAGGTGTAGATAGAGCTAGAGAATTTATTATGCATGATGTATATTCATTTCATAGTTCTTATGAATGTTTGAAAAATTTTTATATGAATATATTAAACATATATTTAGATTTTTTTAAAGAATTAGGATTAAATATATGTTATAAAAATTCTAAATGTGGAAATATTGGTGGTTATAAATCTCATGAATTTTATTCAATACCTAAACATTTAAATAATTGTTTTGATTTAATTAATAAAAAAAAAAATATTTCTAATATTAATGTATATGAAAATAAAAATAAAGAAATACTTGGTTTTAAATTAATTTGTATAAAGAAATGAAATAACATTAAAAAATTATATAATTTTTTAAATGTAAAATTATTAGTTAGTACATATTTAGTTAAAATATATCAAAAATATGATTTTTTTTATGTAATTATTTTATTGTCTAGTAATAGGAAAATAGATATAAATAAATTATTTCATATTTTTCCTTTATCTAAAAAGATTATTGTTTTAGATAATAAAGATATTATTAGAAAATTTAATTTAGAATCTATTTTTTTAGGTCCTTTAGGTTTTAAATATAGGACTTTTGTGGATTATTCTTTAATAAATTTTAAAAATTTTGTTGTTGGTGCTAATATATCTAATTTTTTTTATATTAATGTTAATTGATTTTTAAATATCAATTTAAATAATTTTTATGATATAAGTAAAAATATAAATATAAATTTAGACTTATTTTTTGGTAGTAAAGTAAATGTAAGTAAAAATAGATTATCTTTTAGTGAAATAGCTCATATTTTTCAATTATCTGATTATTATACTAAAATATTTTATTCTAACAAACTTAAGAAAAAAATTTATATGGGATGTTATGGTATTGGTATTAACAGAATTATATCTAGTTTAATAGAATGTTATAATGATAGAAATGGTATTATATTTCCTTTTTCAGTAACATATTTTAAATTAGCTATTTTACCTGTAAATATGTATAAACATAATTCTGTTTTAAATTTTTCGTTTAAAATATATGAATTTTTAAAAAAAAATCATATAAAAATTTTATTTGATGATAGAAAATCTTCTTTTGGAAAAATGATAACTGATATTGAATTTATAGGTATTCCAAATATATTAATAATTAGTTATAAAAATTTATCGTTTGGGTTGGTAGAATTTAAAGATAGATTAAATAATTTTACTAAATATATTGGTAAAAATAAAATATTTAGTTATTTGTTATTTAAATATAAAAATATTATTTAATTTTTTTTTTAAAATGAATTTTTCATGAATTTGTTTTAGGTTTTCCTTCTTCTGTTATAAATATATTTGGTGAAATTATAGGTTTTTCGTTATAAAAAATTATTGGTATTAAAGGTCTTTTTCATGGTAAAATTTTATGTTCTTGTCATATTTTTTTAATTTTTTTTTTAAATTTATTTCCTAAAGTTTGTATTTTATTTTTTATGTTAAATTTTATGTAAACAATTTCGTTTTTATTTGGTGTTCTAATTAAATTATTTGTTTTTTTATGATTATATATTTTTTGAATATATAAATATCCAATTTTATTTGGTAATATTATTTTTTTTTTAAAATTTTTTCATTTTATTGTTTTTAGGTTTGTTTTTTTATCTATTATATATAGATAAGATTTATATCTTATTAATGTAAATTTTTTAAAGTTCATTTGAAAATATTTTTTATTTGATAATAATAAATTATTGTATAATAATTTTAATAATTTATATGATATCATTGATTTTTTATTTATATCTATTCATTTTCTTATTATATAAAAACTTTCTTCTTTGTTTAATTTAAGTATATATTTTCAATATAATTTTTTTTTTTTAAAACATTTTTCAAATTTTTTTTTTATTAATTTGTTAATCAATTGATCTTGTTTATAACATATTTTTGAACTTCTATAAATTGAAGATAAAAAGAAAGGTCATCTTTTAATTATTTTAGGTATTATTAATTTTCTTATAAAATTTCTATCAAATTTTAAATTATTATTGTTTGTATCTTCTATTCATTTTAATTTATTTTTTATAGCATATTTTTCTATATCTTTTTTTTCTATATTTAGAAATGGTCTAATAATAGTTTTTTTTTTATACTTTATTTTTTTTTTAATACCAGATAATCCTTTTAAACCACTTCCTCTTTTTAATGATAGAAAAATTGTTTCACATTGATCATTTTTATGATGTGCAGTAAGTAATATCTCGTTTTTTTTAATATTTTTTAAAAAACATTTATATCTTTTTTTTCTAGCTTCTGCTTCTATATTTTTTTTTTTTTTAATTTTTATATTTTTTATTGTGATTTTTATTTTTAGTTTATTACATATATTAATGCAATGATTTTCTCATTTTTTTGAATCTTTGTGTAAATTATGATTAATATGTATTGCTTTTAAATTGTTTTTTGTTTTTTTATTGTTTAACAAGTATATTAAAACTGTAGAATCTATTCCTCCACTAAATCCAACAGTAATATTTTTTTTTTTTTTGATTAAATTAATTATTGTTTTTTCTATTTTTTTTTTGGTTTTCATAATAAATTAACATTATTGATTTTTATTTAATTCCTGAATGTCCAAAACCTTGTGTTGATCTTTTTGTGATTTTGGAGAAATTATTTACTATTTTAAATTTAATTTTTAAAATTGATATAAATAATATTTGTGCAATTCTGTATCCGTTTTTTATTTTAAAAGGTGTTTTTTTTTTATTTGTTAAATTTATCATTATTTCTCCTTGATAATCTGAATCTATAATTCCTATTCCATTAAATAATATTATTCCATGTTTATAAGCTAATCCTGATCTTGATACTATTATTCCAGTTATATTTTTTTTTTTTATATATAAATATATTCCACTTGGAATTAATTTTATTTCATTTTGTTTTATTATAATATCTTTTTTAATACATGCTCTTATATCTAATCCTGATGATCCTTTTGTCATGTATTTAGGTATATAATATTTAGATTTTATTTTAATTATTTCAATTTTTTTCATTGTTTTTATTAAAAAATTATATTAATATACTAATTATATGTTTTAAGGTTTGTTTTTTATTTGTAAAGTATGGGTCGTTAGCTCAGAGGTAGAGCAGTTGACTTTTAATCAATTGGTCACAGGTTCGAATCCTGTACGACCCATTTTCTAGTTTTTATTAAAAATAAAATCTATATGTAGAATTTTATTTTTATATGGATGTTTTTGTATATGTTTTATTTTTGATTTAATTTTTTTATTTTTTATATTAATAAGAAACATTAATTTGTTAATTTTTTGTTTTTTCTGATGTTTTTTAATAATATTGTATATACTATTGTGTTTTATTTTAATTAAAATATTTTTTTTTTTTTTTCCATAGATTATTGATGGTATTTCATTATTTCTTCTAATTTTTTTACTGTATTTTGTTCCAGTTTTTTTTCTTTTTTTTGCTATTAATTCTATATTTTCCATTATTGTATATTGTAAATTTAATTAATGTTACATAATTATACTATATTAAGAGAATGTATGTTATAAATTATTATGTCTAAATTTTTGGTATTAAATAATAAAAAAATAGGTATATATATAGATTCTTTAAATGAAGATATTTTTTTTTATATTTTAAAAAATAGAATAATTAAATCTTTTTCTTTTTCTATGAGTGGTTACTATTTAAATAGTAAATTTAAAAGTAAAATAAAAAGAATTTTAATGTATATAAAAAATATTTGTTTTAATAGAAAGTATATAATTCCTCATAGTAGCTTTTATATAAATTTAGGAAGTCCTATTAAAAGAAAATTATATTTTTATAGATTTTTATTTATTAAAGAAGTAAATTTTTGTTATAAGTTAGGAATTAAATATATAAATTTTCATCCTGGTAATCATTTAAATATTATTTCTAAATTTGATTGTATAAATAATATTGTTGAATCTATAAATTATGTTATTTCAAAAACGAAAAAAGTGATTTTAGTGTTAGAGAATACTTCTGGAAATGGTACTTCTTTAGGATATTCTTTATTTCAGATTTCTAAAATAATAAATTCAATTAATGATAAATCCCGTATTGGTGTTTGTATAGATATTTGTCATGCTTTTTCTGCAGGTTATAATTTTAGTAATTTTAATTTGTGTGAGGATTTTTTTAATATTTTTGATAAATTAATAGGTATTAGATATATTAAAGCAATACATTTAAATGGTAGTAAGTATGAATTAAATAGCAGAAAAGATAGACATGATTCTTTAATAAATAGTAAACTAGGAAATATTATATTTTATTGAATTATGAGAAATAAATTGTTTGATAATTTACCTATTATATTAGAATCTAAATTTATGAGTTTATGATTGAAAGAAATAAAATGATTAAATTCTTTATAAATATTTTGTTTTATTCTATTATAACTAATGCTTGAGCATATTTTTTTTCATCACTTATACTGAGATGTATTTTTTTTATTTTCATTTGTTTTGAAATTTGATATGCTTTATTTAAAAGTTTAATTTTAGGTTTTCCTGTTTTATTATTGTTGTATATTTCGAAACTTTTAAAATAAATTCCATTTTTTATACCTGTTCCTAATGCTTTAGATGCTGCTTCTTTTGCTACAAATTTTTTTGATAAAAAATTTATTTTGTTTTTTGTTTTAATATATTGTTTAAACTCAAATTTTGTTAGAATTCTTTTTGATAGTTTTTTAATTATTTTATATGTCATTTTTTTAATTCTCTTAATTTCTAAAATATCTATTCCTATACCTAATATTTTCATTTTTTATTACAGTGTTAATTAATTAATTTTGGTTTTTTAAATTGTTTTTTAATTGTATTAGATAATTCATCTAATGATGGTTGTTCTGGGTGTTCTTTTTGAATTTCTCATGATATTTGAGCTTCTGCTAAATAAGTATGTATTGGATATCCATTATCATCTTCCATAATTACGTGATATCATGGTGATTTTTTAAATGTTTCATGTATTGATAATTCTTCTAAATTAGATTCAGATAAAGAATATTCAGGGTCTATATCAATTATTACACCTAAAAATCCAAATAATTTATGTCTTACTTGTTGTCCTATATTAAATTTACTAGATATAATCATTTTTTATCCCTTTTTATATAAAATAATATCATAATTTTGTTTTTTTTAAATAATATAAAATTATTAATTATTTTATAATCATTTTTTAATTTTAAAATATAGATAAGTCATTAAGCTTATTCCAAACATTGTAATTATTGTTATTGGATATCCATAATGTCAATTTAATTCTGGAGTATGTTTAAAGTTCATTCCGTATGTAGATGCTATTAATGATGGAGGAAGAAAAATTATTGACATTATTGAAAAGATTTTTATTATTTTATTTTGTTCTATATTTAAGAAATTTATTGCTGACTGCATTAGAAAATCTATTTTTTGAAATATATATTCATTATGAGTTAATAATGATTCTATATCTCTTAATATTTCTCTGGATTTTTCTCTTTGACGATATTCTAGTAGATTTTCTCTTATTAAATAAAATAAAGCACGTTGTGTATCTATTAGACATATTCTAGTTTTAGATGTAGTGTCTTCTTTTTTTGAAAGTATTAATATAGATGAATTAAACTCTTTAATATCTTGTTCTTTAAGAATTATATTTGTTAAATCCTCTAAATCTTTGTATATGTTTTCTATTTCATTAGCTATTTGTTCTATTTTAATTTTAAATAAATTTATTATTAGTCTGTATGGGTTATGGTCCATATTTTTTTTGTTTTTATTTTTTATTCTGTATAACCTAAATGGTGTTAGTTCTATTTCTCTTAAGGTATATATTTTTTTTTTATTAATTATGAATGCTACTGTATATATATATAGGTAATTTTTTTTGTCTTTGTAAAAAAAAAAAGAATGTATATGTATACCATCTTTATCTAAAAAAAATCTTGCTGATTCTTCGATGTTAAATAATTTTTGTTTTGTTATAATTTTTTGTTTTAGTTTTTTTTGTACGTAATCTCTTTCTTGATTTGATGGATTTATTAAATCTATTCAGTTATATTTTTTAGTTTTTGTGGTTTTATTTTTTTTGTATATATCTAATTTAATTAAACCATTTTTTTTAAATTTAAATATATTTAACATGTTTATATAATCCTTTTAAAATTTAAATTTTATTTGAAAATTTCAATTTATTTTTTTTTATTATAAAAATTTTTTTAAAAAAAAATTAAAAATTATTAATTTATTTGTTGTATTTAATATTTATGTTTTTATTAAAATATAGTAAAATAATCATTATTAGTAATGATATAGAGGTTTTTATGGAGAGTAAAATTTTTGATGTTAATGATTTATCTTTTAATAAAGAAGTGTTGAATTATTTTGGATATGTTGTGGTTTATTTTTGGGCTAAATGATGTGGTCCTTGTAATTTGTTTAGTAAAACATTTTATAATGTTTATAAAAAATTTTTTAACAGATTTAAATTTGTTAAAATTAATATAGATTTTTCTAAAAAGATAATTAAAAAATATAATGTTAGGAGTGTACCTAATTTATTATTATTTAATAACGGTATATTGTTATCTCAAAAAATAGGTATTTTAACTGAATCTGATTTAATTAATTTTTTAAATATAGTTAAATAAAAATTTTTATTTATTTTTATTTTTTATCCCCCTAATTTTAGTATTCGATAATTCAATATTTATTATGAATCTCACGCAACTAAAAAAAATGCTAGTTTCTGAATTAGTTATTCTTGGAAAAAAAATAGGGTTAGAAAATTTAGCTAGAATGCGTAAACAAGATATAATTTTTTCTATTTTAAAACAACATTCTAAAAGTGGTGAAGATATTTTTGGTAATGGTGTTTTAGAAATTTTACAAGATGGTTTTGGTTTTTTAAGGTCATCTGATAGTTCATATTTATCTGGTCCGGATGATATTTATGTTTCTCCAAGTCAAATAAGAAGATTTAATTTACGTACTGGAGATACGATTTCTGGTAAAATTCGTCCACCTAAAGAAACAGAAAGATATTTTGCTTTATTAAAAATAAATAAGGTTAATTATGATAGACCAGAAAATGCTAGAACCAAAATATTATTTGAAAATTTAACTCCTTTGCATACTAATTGTCGTTTATATATGGAAGTTGGGAATGGTACTAAAAATGATCTTACATCAAGAGTTTTAGATTTAGCTTCTCCTATAGGTAGAGGTCAAAGAGGATTAATAGTTGCACCTCCTAAGGCAGGAAAAACTATTTTATTACAAAATATTGCTCAAAGTATATCTTATAATTATCCTGAATGTGTTTTAATAGTATTATTAATAGATGAAAGACCAGAAGAAGTTACTGAAATGTATCGTTTAGTTAATGGGGAGGTTATTGCATCTACTTTTGATGAACCTGCTTTGCGTCATATTCAAGTATCTGAAATGGTTATAGAAAAAGCTAAAAGATTAGTTGAACATAAAAAAGATGTTGTAATTTTATTAGATTCTATTACAAGATTAGCACGTGCTTATAATACTGTAATACCTACTTCTGGTAAAACTTTAACTGGTGGTATAGATTCAAATGCTTTACATAGACCAAAAAGATTTTTTGGTGCTGCAAGAAATGTTGAAGAAGGAGGTAGTTTAACTATAATAGCTACAGCATTAATTGATACTGGTTCTAAAATGGATGAAGTAATATATGAAGAATTTAAAGGTACTGGTAATATGGAATTACATTTATCTCGTAAAATAGCTGAAAAAAGAATTTTTCCTGCTATAGATTATAATAGATCTGGAACTCGTAAAGAAGAATTATTAACTTCTACTAAAGAATTACAAAAAATTTGAATTTTGAGAAGAATTATTCAACCTATGAATGAAATAGATGCTATGGAGTTTTTAATTAAAAAATTATCTATGACTAAAACTAATAATGAATTTTTTGAAATGATGAAAAGATCTTAATTGTATAATTATTTATTTATTATATATTTTTGTGGTATTTATATTGTTATTTGTATATTATATATTTATATAGTTTTAGTTTATTTGGTGGTTATAGCTCAGTAGGTAGAGCTCTGGATTGTGGTTCCAGATGTCATGGGTTCAAGTCCCATTAACCACCTTATTTTTTTCGGTGAGTGGCGCAGCTTGGTAGCGCAACTGGTTTGGGACTAGTGGGTCGGAGGTTCAAATCCTCTCTCGCCGATTATTAAGTTTTAATTTTTATTTTATTTATGAAAAATATATTAGTTACATGTGCTTTACCATATTCAAATGGTCCTATACATTTAGGACATATCTTAGAACATATTCAAGCTGATATATGAGTAAGATTTAATAGATTAATTGGTAATAATGTATATTTTATATGTGCTGATGATTCTCATGGTACACCTATAATGTTAAGTTCTAGAAAATTAAATATATCTCCTGAACTAATGATTAATAATGTTTTAAAAGAACATAAAAAACATTTTTTAAATTTTGGTATAAATCATGATTTATATTTTACTACTCATAGTAAGGAAAATTATTATTATTCTATATTGTTATTTGAAAAATTTCATTCTTTAGGTTTGTTGAAAAAAAAAAATATTTCTCAATATTATGATGTTTTAGAAAATATTTTTTTACCAGATAGATTAATAAAAGGTAAATGTCCTAAATGTTATAAAGATAACCAGTATGGTGATAGTTGTAGTTTTTGTAATTGTATATATAATTCTAATGAATTAATAAATCCTATTTCTTTAATTTCAAATACCAAACCTATATTACGTAGATCAAAACATATTTTTTTAAATGTTAATTATTATAAAAATATATTAAGAAAATGAATATCTATTTGTAATTTACAAAATGAAATTAAAAATCAGCTTTTATATTGATTAAATAATAGAATTTGTGATTGAAATATTTCACGTGATTTTCCTTATTTTGGTTTTAAAATTCCTGATTTTTATTTGAGTAATAAATATTTTTATGTTTGATGAGATGCATTATTATGTTATATTAGTAGTTTTAAATATTTTTGTGATAATGTAGATAAAAGTTTATTTAATGATTTTTGGCATGTAAATAGTACTTATGAAGTATATAATTTTATTGGTAAAGATATATTATATTTTCATGGATTATTGTGACCTATTATATTACATGTATTAAAATTTAGAAAACCTACTGGTTTGGTTGTTCATGGGCATTTAATGATAAATGGTGAAAAAATGTCTAAATCTTTGAATAATTTTATTACTACTGAAAAATGGTTAAGTATTTTTGATATAGATAGTTTGAGGTTTTATTTTGCCAGTAAATTATCTTATAAAATTAAAGATATAAATTTGTCTATTAGAGATTATATTAAGACGGTTAATTCTGAATTGATTAATAAATTTATAAATATTGCTTCCAGAATATCTAAATTTTTTGAAATTTATTTTGATTTATATTTATCTAATGAATTATTAGATATTAATTTTTATAATTTTTTTATTGATAAATCGAATTTAATAAGTAATTATTTTTTAAATTTTAATTATTCTAAATTAATCATTGAAATTAATATTTTATTAAATATACTTAATAAATATATTAATGATAAAAAACCTTGATCTATAGATTTATCATTAAGTAAAAATAAAATTTATTTACATAATTTATGTACTACAGTTATTAATATATTTAGGGTTATTTCAATTTATTTATATCCTATTATACCTAATATTTCAATTAAAATAGAAAATTTTTTAAATGTTAAATTAAGTTGAAATACGATTAGGATTCCTTTATTAAATCATAGAATATCTAAATATAAAAAAATAATTACTTATGTTGATAAATCTTTATTGAATAAATTATTTTAATTCAAATAAAAATTAGTTTTCTTAAAAAATAAATAGTTTTTTATAAAAAATATTATGTTAAATTTAAATATACAAGATTCTATTAAAATAGTAGGTAATAGATTTGATTTAGTTTTAGTTGCCGCTTTTCGTGCTAGACAAATACAAACTTTTTCTAAAAGTACGTATTTAAATGATTTTAAAAATAATAAACCTACTGTTTTGGCTCTAAAAGAAATAGAATTTGGTTTGATAGATAAAAAGATATTAAATTTTAATTTTGAAAGTAAAATTAATAATATAAATATTTAAATTATACTAATACTAATATGAAATTTTATCTTGTAGGTGGTGCTGTAAGGGATAAATTATTAGGTTTTAGTATAAAAGATAGGGATTGAGTTGTGGTTGGTTCTAATTATAATGAAATGATCAAATTAGGATTTAAACCTGTTGGTAATGATTTTCCAGTGTTTTTACATCCTTATACTAGAGAAGAATATTCTTTAGCTCGTACAGAAAAAAAAAGTGGTAAAGGTTATAAAGGTTTTATATGTGATTTTTCTAAAAAAACTTCATTAAAAGAAGATTTATTTCGAAGAGATTTAACTATTAATTCTATTGCAATGGATTGTTATGGTAATTATTATGATCCTTTTGGTGGTATAAATGATATTAAAAGTAAAATTATTAGACATATATCTGTTTTTTTTTTAGATGATCCATTACGTGTTTTAAGGGTGGCGAGATTTTATTCTTATTTATATAAATTGGGTTTTGTGATATTTAATAAAACTTTAGATCTTATGAATAAAATTTCTAATTCTAATGAATTGATATATTTAACTTCCGAAAGAATTTGAATAGAGACAGAAAAAGTTTTAAAAAATTATAATGTTTTTTGATATTTTTATATTTTATATAAATGTGGTGCTTTAAAATTAATTTTTCCAGAATTTAAAAAAATTTTTTACTTTAAAAAAATAAAAAAATTTTTTTTTTTAGTTTTTAATAAAACTTATAAATATAAATATGGATCGGAAGTAAATTTTGTTTTTTTGTGTTTTTTTTTAAAAAATACTATTTTTTTAGAAGATTTTTTTTTATCTAAAAATAAAATATTTAATAAAGTATTATTTTTTTGCAATAGGTTGCGTATAAAAAAAAATTTTTTAATTATATTTAAATTAATTTATAATTTTTTATATGAAATTCATTATTTTAATAATAGTATGGATTTGTGTAATTTTTTTTTAGATATATTATGTTTATTAGATGTATGGCGTAAACCTTACATTATAGATATTTTATTAAAAGTTATAAATATTTTTATGTTTTTACCATTTAATAATAAAAAAATACTTTATATGTTTAAAAAGTATATTTTAAATATATTTTATATTACTAAAAATATTAAAAATAAATATATAATTAAATTAGGTTATTCAGGTATAAATATTAAAAATAAATTATATAATATTCGTTTAAAAAGAATAAATTATTATTTGTTAAGTAAATAAATATATAATATTATTTATATTTCACTTATTTTTCATGTAGGTTTTATTATTATTTCTAAATTTTGTTTTTTTATTTTTTTTTTGTTATTTAATTTAATGAATCCTGTATATGCTATCATTGCTGCATTGTCTGTGCATAATTTTTTGTTAATTAAAAAAAGTTTTTTTTTTTTTTTTTTAGTCATATATTTCATTTTTTTTCTTAATTTGTTATTAGAGCTTACACCTCCTACTATAGATAAATTATTTATTTTATATTTTTTTAGTGCTAATTCTGTTTTTTTTACTAATATATCAGTTATTGATTCTTCTAATGAGTATGCTAGATTAAATATAAATTGATTATCTTTTATTTTTTGGTTATTAAAAAAATTTATTATATGTGTTTTTAACCCAGAAAAGCTAAAGTTTAATTTTTTACTGTTAATCATAGGTTTAGGAAATTTAAAATTTATTTTTCCATATTTAGATAATTTTGAAATTTTTTTTCCACCTGGGTATTTAAATCCTATTAAATGAGATATTTTATCAAATGTTTCTCCTGCAGAATCATCTAAAGATTGTCCAATTATTTTATATTTTTCATAATTTTTTACTATTATTAAATATGTATGAGCTCCTGATGTTACTAATGATATAAAAGGAAAATTTGGTTTTTTTTTAGGTATCATAACTGATAATATATGTCCTTCTATATGATTTATAGGTATATATGGTATATTATATAGATATGCTAATGTTATAGCTGTTGTAGCTCCTACTATTAATGATGTAGATAATCCTGGTCCTGCAGTAAATGCTATTGCATTTATTTCTTTAAAATTTATTTTTGATTTAAATATTGTTTGTTTAATTAATGGTATTATTTTAGAGGAATGGTTTCTTGATGCTATTTCTGGTACTATACCTCCATATTTTGAGTGTATTAAAGCTTGACTATATATTTCATTTATTATAATTCCATATTTTTTATCATATATACTTATACCTGTTTCATCGCAGGAAGTTTCTATTCCTAAAATAATCATTTTATTTTTTTATTTTTTTAAATATGTTAATATTAGTTTAATATATTAGTTATTTTATCATTATGTTATTGTTTTTAAAAATTAACTGTTTTTTATTTTAATAAATTTATATTATGCCTTTAATAAAAGTAAAAGAAAATGAACCGTTTGATATAGCTTTACGTAGATTTAAAAGATCTTGTGAAAAGTCTGGTATTTTAACAGAAGTACGTAAAAGAGAGTTTTATGAAAAACCTGCTACTAAAAGAAAAAAAGCCAAAGCTTTAGCAATTAAAAGACATCTTAAAAGGATTTTTAGAGAAAATCCTATTAAAATATTTAATAAATTTAAATAATTTAAATTTTTATGGGGTATATTTCTAATATTTTTATAAAAAATTTAATATATTCTACTGATATAATAAAAGTAATTTCATCTAAGATACCCTTAAAAAGAGTAGGTACTAGATATAAAACTTTTTGTCCTTTTCATAAGGAAAATAATCCTTCTTTTGTGGTTGATGAAGATAAAAAGTTTTATTATTGTTTTGGTTGTAAAGCTTATGGTAACGTTATAGATTTTTTAATGAATTTTTGTAATATAAATTTTATAGATAGTATTAAAGAATTAGCTGTTATAAATGGTGTTGATTTGGTTTTTTCAGGAACTAATGATAATAAATATTCAAATAATTTATCAGAAAAATATTGTTTAAGTAAATTAAATTTAGAGATTGGTTGTTTTTATCATAGTTCTCTAATTTATAATGAGAAATTAAACTTTGTTAGATTATTTTTATTTAAAAGAGGTTTGAATATTTGTTTAATAAAAAGATTTTTTATTGGTTATTCTTCTATTGAGTTGTTTAAGAAATGAATTAATTCTATTGAGAGTTCTAAAATTGAGGTATTTATTAAGTATGGTGTTTTAGTTAAAGACAAAAAAGGCAATATCTATGATAGATTATATAATAGAATAATTTTTCCTATTTATAATTTATATAATGAAATAATTGCTTTTGGAGGAAGGATATTAAATTGCAATTATTACTCTAAATATATTAATTCTACTTGTAATTTTTTCTTTTCTAAAAAAAAAAATTTATATGGTTTAAATTTAATTGATAAAAATAGTAAAATTAATAAAATTTTAGTTGTTGAAGGATATATGGATGTTATTTCTTTGCATAAATTTGGTATTAATTATACTGTAGGTTTATTAGGTTCGTCTATTAGTTCGTATCAAATTAAAATTTTATATCGTTATACTAATAAAATTTTTTTTTGTTATGATGGAGATATTTCAGGTTTAAAATCTTGTGAAAGTACTATTTTTTTAATATTAAATTATATTAGTGAAATTAAGAAATCTTTTTTTATTTTTTTACCTAATAAAGAAGATCCAGATTCTTTAATTCATAAAGAAGGTGTAAATAAATTTCTTGATAGAATAAATAATTCTTTGTCTATTTTTAAGGCTTTGTTTAAATTATTTTTTTTAAAATATGGTTTGTTATTAACTGATGAAAAAAAAATTTTTTTTTGAAAAAAAATTTTTTATTTTGTTTCTAAAATTCGATCTCCTTTTATAAAATTTTTTATACGTAGAAAAATTCTTGCTTCAATTGGAATTGAAGAATATAATTTAAGGAATTTTTTAAATTTTAAGTTTAAATGTAGTAAAAGAAAAAATACTATATTAAGATGTTTAATTAGTTTATTAATCAAACATACTGAATTATCTAATTTAGTTAATGTGTATGATAAATTATTTAATATTAATATACCAGGTTTATTTTTTTTTTTAAATCTTGTTATTTTGTGTATTAATAATAAGAATATGAATTTTTATGAATTAATAAAATATAAAATTAATTCTAAATATAGATTATATTTAGAATATTTATTTTTTTGAGATTTTTTAATACCTAATGGAGATTATAAAAAAGTTTTTTTAAGTTTATTAAATAGGTTAAAGATTTTTATTATAGACAAGAAATTAAGTAGATTAATTTTAAGAGATAAAATATTTGGATTAAATTTGAAAGAAAAGAAAATAGTTTGAAATTTAATTAAATTGAAAAATTTATACAAAGTATAATTTTTTTTTATAAAAAAATATTTTTGTTTTAGATATTTAAATTAATTTATTTGATAATGAGTACTATATGAGTAAATATATTAAATCAAAACTTAAATTATTGATTGATAAAGCAAAAACCCAAGGATATATAACTTTTGTTCAAATAAATGATTATTTATGTATAAATAAAGTTATTGAATCTAATAAAGTTGAGAAAATTTTAAAAGTTATTAATAATTTAGGTGTTCCTATTATTGAAGATATTTCTGAAGTAAATGAATTAGTTTTTAATGATAATAGTTCTGATATAGTTGATATTTCAGAAAATAATTTATTTAAAGTTAATTCTGATGTTGGTAAAACAAATGATCCTGTTAGATTATATATGCGTGAGATGGGTAATGTTGAATTATTAACTAGGGAGGGTGAAATTAATATAGCTAAACGTATTGAAAATGGTTTTTATGAAATACAATTCCGTTTAGCTAAATTTTTTAAATTTGTTGGTTATTTTTTAAATAAATGTGATTTAGTTGAAAAACAAGAGTTACGTTTATCTGATTTAATTTTAGGATTTATAGATATTGATGTTAATTTTAGTTTTTTAATTAATAATAAAAATGTAAATAATATTAATAAATATGATAACTCTTGTGTAGAGTTTTTTGATGAAAATTTTATTAAAAAGAAAATTGATTGTTTACGTTATCAATACAATTTAGTAATTAAATTTATTGATAAATATACTATTAAACATCCTTATACTATATGTGAATTGAATAAATTAATTGGTATTTTTTTAAAATTTAAATTAGTACCAAAATATTTTGATATTTTAATTTTAAAAGTTAAGAATATATTTAAAGTTATATGTAAAAAAGAACAGGAAATAGAAAAATTATGTATTAAAAAATGTTGTATGCCTAAAAGTATATTTTTAAATTTTTTTTTAAAATATGGAACTAATAAATTATGATTAAAAATTGCTTTAAATATGAATGAGTTTTGGGTAATTAATTTTAAAAATATTGTTAATAAATTAAAATATAATTTAGATTATTTATATAAAATAGAAAAAGATTTTAGTTTAAGTATTTCAGAAATTAAGAGAAATATTAAATGTTTGTTAGTTAGTGAAAATAAAATTAAAGTTGCTAAAAAAGAAATGGTTGAAGCTAATTTAAGGTTAGTTATTTCTATAGCAAAAAAATATACTAATAGGGGATTGCAGTTTTTAGATTTAATACAAGAGGGTAATATAGGTTTAATGAAAGCGGTTGATAAATTTGAATATAGGAGAGGATATAAATTTTCTACTTATGCTACTTGATGGATACGTCAAGCTATTACTAGATCTATTGCTGATCAAGCTCGAACTATTAGAATTCCAGTTCATATGATAGAAACTATTAATAAATTAAATAGAATTTCTAGACAGATATTACAAGAAGTAGGTAGAGAACCTACTCCTGAAGAATTATCTGAAAGAATGTTAATTCCTGAAGATAGAATTCGTAAGGTTTTAAAAATTGCTAAAGAGCCTATATCAATGGAAACACCTATAGGTGAAGATGAAGATTTACATTTAGGTGATTTTATTGAAGATTCTGCTTTAGAATTACCTTTAGATTCTGCTACTACTGAAAGTTTAAAATCTGTAACTAATCATATATTATCTAGTTTAACTCCTAGGGAAGCAAAAGTTTTAAGGATGCGTTTTGGTATTGATATGAATAGTGACCATACTTTAGAAGAAGTTGGAAAACAATTTGATGTTACAAGAGAAAGGATTAGACAAATTGAAGCTAAAGCATTACGTAAACTACGTCATCCTAGTAGATCAGATATTTTGCGTGTTTTTTTAGATGATTAATTTTATGTATTTTAAATAAGGAATATATGTTATATAATTTTGATGAAGTAAATATAAATGATAAAATGTTAAAATGTATTTTATCTTTAGAAAATGAATTTAGAAAATATAATGTTACTTGTGTTAATAAAGAACTAATTACTCATTTATTAATTGATTATTATGGAGAGAAAATTTTTTTGAATAAAATATCTAAAATTACTGTGGATAGTAATTTTGTTTTAAGAGTGTCTTTGTTTGATAAAAGTATAAAAAATATAGTAAAGAAAAGTATTTCTTTATCTAAATTAGATTTAAATATTTCTGATAATAAAGATGATATTTTAATTTATTTTCCTGCTATTACAGAAGAAAGAAGAATTAAGTTAATTAAATTATTAAAAAATCAATCTGAATTATCTAAAATTTCTATTAGAAATATTAGAAGAGAATATAAAAATAAATTTAAAAAGATGTTAAAAAATAAACAAATTAGTATAAATAAAGAACAAGATTGAAACAAGAAATTACAAAAAATTACTAATTTGTATATAAATAAAATAGAAAATTTATTTTTTAAAAAAAAAAAGAAAATAATTAATAAATAATATTTAAATGTTAAAAATTTTAATTTTTGTTTTAATTTTATGATATTGTGTAAAAAAAATATTCCCACGCATGTAGCTATTATTATGGATGGTAATGGTAGATGAGCTAAATTAAGAGATAAATCTAGAGTTTTTGGTCATAGGAGAGGGGTGAAATCATTAAAAGAAATAATTGATTTTTCAATTAAATATAAATTAAAAATATTAACTTTATATGCTTTTAGTACTGAAAATTGATCTAGACCTTATATTGAGGTTTATGAATTAATGAGGTTATTTAACTTTTCTATTAAAAACCAAATGTATATTTTGAATAATAAAAATGTTTGTGTAAAAATTATAGGTGATAGAAATAGATTATCTTTAAAATTATGTAAGAATATTAGTAAGATTGAAATTTTAACTCAAAATAATACTGGTTTAAAATTAAATATTGCTATTAATTATGGAGGTAAATGAGATATAATTAATTCTGTTAAAAAAATTATTAATGATATTGATAAGAAAATAATAAATATTAATAATATAAGTGAAAAAAAATTTGTTAATTATTTATGTTTAGGAAATTTACCTTCTGTAGATTTATTAATACGTACTGGTGGAGAAAAAAGAATTAGTAATTTTCTTTTATGGCAGATTGCATATTCTGAATTATTTTTTTCTGATATTTTATGGCCTGATTTTAAATATACAGATTTATTAAATATTTTAAATTCTTTTTCTAAAAGAAAAAGAAGGTTTGGAAATGTTTAGTTGATTTTATATTTTGTAAATATTTATAATAATTTAATTATTATAAATTATAGTATAATATGAATTATTATTTATATTTATTAAAATTTTATATATTTTGTATTTTAATTGATGAAAAAGTTTTTGATTTTGTTTTTATTTTTATTTCATGTAAAATCTTTTTGTTTAAGTTATTTTAGTGTAAATGATTTTTTTGTAAATTCTATTTATAAAAATAATAATTTAGTTAGTTATATTAAATTATATAAATATAATTCTTTAATTTATAAAAAAGATATTTTGAATTTAATAAAAAGATTGTATTTAACTAATAATTTTTTAAATGTTAATTATAAATTTTTAAATAAAAATCAAATTATAATTTATTTGAATTATAGACCTATTATAGATAATATATTATTTATAGGTAATAGTTTATTTAAAAATAAAGACTTAATTTATTTTTTTTCTCAATTTAATATTAAAAGTGGTGTTTTTTATAATAATGATTCTCTTTTAAATGCTAAAAAATTTATTATTAATAAATATAAATTTTTAGGTAAATATAATGTTAAATTATTTTTTAAAATTTTTTTTATAAATAAAAATAATTATTTATTAAAAGTTTTTATATATGAAAATAATTTTTATAAAATTAATAATATTTTTTTTTCTGGTAATAAATTTATAAATGATAAAAAACTTATATCTATATTAGATACTAAGAATTATAATTTTTTGAAATGTATTTTTTATGATTGTATTTATAGGGTAAGTAATTTATATATTGATTTGTATAATATTAAAAAAGAATATTTTAATTATGGTTATTTTAATTTTTTTGTTAAAACTATTAAAATAATTATTTTGAATAATAATAAATTAAATTTATATTTGGAATTTTATGAAGGTGATAGATATAGAATATCTGATATTGTAATTTTTATAAATAATTTATCTAATAATAATTTTATAGATGTATTAAATGATATTAAATTTATTTTTTTTCATAAAAATATATTGTATGATGTTAATATTTTAAACAAGATTATATATAATATTAAATTTTTTTTTAATAGAAATGGTTATGTTAATTTAGATTTTAGTATTGATGTAAGAAAATTTAATAATAAAATTAAGATTTTTTTTTATTTTAAATTAAATAAATTATTTTATGTTAATAATATAATTTTTGTTGGTAATAAATTATATAAAAAATCTTTTTTAATGAATAAAATACCTAATAATATAATAGGAAAATTGTATAATGAATATTTAATAAATTTAGGAAAACAGTATCTATTAAAAACTAATTTATTTTCTTTTGTAAAATGAAAAATTAAATTTCATGATATTAATTATTCTAATAAGTTGGATATTATTTATTATTTATCAGAAAATAATAATAATTTATTTAATTTTAAATTTGGTTATGGTAAAAAAAGTTATTTAAATTATGAATTTGATTTTTTAAGAAAAAATATTTTAAATTTTAGTAATGATTTTTTTTTACGTATATTAAATAATAAATTTACTAAATATGGTAGTGTTTTTTTAGAATATCCTATAAATAAACATAAAAATATTTTTATTAAACATAAATTAATTTATAACAATTTATTTAATAATAGTAATGATTTGTATGGATATTTAAATTCGAGTTGATCTTTAGATAATAGTATGATGTTTATTTTAGATAAAAACATTAAATATAATATAGGTCTTAATTATATACATAATAGTTTTTATGATATTAAACCTCAATTAAATATATTGAATTATTATCATTATATAGGTAAAAAATTTAATTTTTGATTGAATAAAAATTCATTAATAAATAATGATGTTTTTTTGTTTAATAATTTAATTTTTAATAATTTAAATGATTTGTTTTTTCCTAATTCAGGTATGTATTGAAATTTAAGTTTTAAAAATACTTTATTTAAATCTAAAAATAATTTTTATAAAATTTATTTATCTTTGTCTAAATATTTTAATTTTAATAAAAATATATTATTGTATTTACATTTTAACTTTGGATATGGTAATAGTTTTTTGTATAAAATGTTACCGTTTTATGAAAATTTTTATTTTGATGATTATGATGTATTGCGTTCTTTTAATTTAAATAATTTAGGACCTCGTAATGTTTTGTTTAATTCAATTAATTTTAAATGCTTAAATAAAAAAAAACTATGTTTATCTAAAAATATATCAGGAGGTAATTTAATATTTTTATTAAATACAGAAATCACAATACCAAATGAGTTTTTTTTAACTGATAAGAATAATAAGTATTTTCGTGTTTCTTTTTTTATAGATAGTGGGTTTATATCTGATTCTAATTGAAGAAATACTATTTTAAATAGAAAAAATAATATTCCTGATTATAGTAATATTATAAATTTTTTGAAATCATCATTTGGATTATCTACTAAAATTTTAACTCCTTTTGGTCCTATTAATGTATCTTATGGTATTCCAATTGTGTATGATAAAAATGATGAAATTAATAATTTTCAATTTAGTTTGGGAAATTTTTTATAATTTTTAGTTTAAAAGTATATGAAGAATATTTTAATATTATTTTGTTTTTTGTTTTTTATTTATTTAGTTTGTAATAATAGGAAATATTAATCTTAAAATTTAAATAATTTATTTAAAAAGATATAGTAAGTATTTATATATTATAAATATATTTAGTATTTTTTATTTTTGAGAATACTTTATATTAATGTAGTTTTTGAAAAATAATTTAATTATGAAAAATAGTTTATATTTAAGTGATAAAAAAAAATATTTTAATTTAATTGATTTAAAATTTATGAAATTAAAAAATTATGATTTTTTTATATTGAAAATAAAGAATATTATTGATTATTTTAATAAAAAATATAAATTTAATTGTAATATTAAAAAGTCTATTTTGATATGAAAAATATTTTAAGAATTAATATATAATTTATAAATTAAATAAGTTGTTTTTAAAAAATAAATTTGTAGTTAATTGTTTATTTTAAAGATATGTTGGATCCTAAATTTATACATCTTAATGTACATAGTGATTATTCTATCAAAGATAGTTTATGTAAGATATCTGATATTGTTAAAAAATCTTATGAATTAGGAATGCCTGCTATTGCTGTAACTGATTTTTTTACTTTATCTTCATCTGTTAAGTTTTTAAAAGTTTCTTTTAGTTATGGTATTAAGCCTATCATAGGTTCTGATATTTGTGTTTTATATAAAAATTATTTTTTTTATTTAACTGTATTAATATTTAATGAGTGTGGGTATAAAAATTTATCTAAATTGATCTCTATAGCTAATAAGAATATTTTGAGTAATAAAATTTTATATTTAGATTACAAATGGATATATAAATTTAACGAAGGATTGGTTTTTTTATGTTCTATGTTTAATAATATAAATTTAAATAATAATTTTTTTTTATATTGTCAGAGAAGTATTAAATTTTTTGTTTTATATTTAAAAAGAATATTAAAAGATAGATTATATTTACAAATATTTCGTTTAAATTTTAAAAATGAATTTGAATATTTGGATTATTTTGTTTATTTATCTAATAAATATAAATTACCTTTGGTTGCTACTAATAAAGTTTTATTTTTTAATAAAAAAGATTTTTTTATACATAAAATTCGTTCTTCTATATATAATGGATGTACTTTATCTAAAGTAGATAATTTGGTTAATTATACTGAAGAACAATATTTTAAAGATGAAGATCAAATGTGTGATTTATTTTATGATATTCCTGAGGCTATACATAATACTATACAGATAGCTAAAAAATGTAATTTTTATTTTCATAAAAAATCTTTTGTTTTACCTAAATATCCTTTTATTAAAACGTCTTCTTTTAGTTATTTAAGAAAGTTGGTTTTAAGTAGTTTTAAAAAACGTATTAAAATTAAAAATAATTTTTCTATTAAAAGAAAATATTTTTATAGAATAATTAAAGAATTAAAAATTATAAATGTATTAAAAATTTCTGATTATTTTTTAATTGTTATGGAATTTGTTAAATGATCTAAGGATAATAATATTATTGTTGGGCCAGGTCGAGGATCAGGAGCAGGTTCTTTGGTTGCTTATTTATTGTATATTACAGATATTAATCCTTTGAAATTTGATTTAATTTTTGAAAGATTTTTAAATACTGAAAGAATTTCTATGCCTGATTTTGATATAGATTTTTGTATGTTAAGAAGAGATGAAGTTTTATCTCATATTGAAAATATTTATGGTAGAAAATCTGTAGCTCAAATAGTTACTTTTAGTACTATGACTGCTAAATCTGTTTTAAGAGATGTTGGAAGAGTATTGGGTTATTCATATTTGTTTGTTGATTATATTGTAAAATTAATTCCTTATGATGTTAATATAACATTAGATAAAGCTATTTTTTTAGAATCTAGATTATATGATATGTATATTTCTGATAATGAAGTTAAATATTTAATAGATATTTCTCGTCGTTTAGAAGGAATAATTAAAGGTATAGGAAAGCATGCTGGAGGAATAGTTATATCTCCTACATTGATATTAGATTATTGTCCTATATTTTATAATAAAGATAACACTAAATTAGTAACTCAATTTGATAAAAATGATATAGAATATATTGGTTTAGTAAAATTTGATCTTTTAGGTTTAAGGACATTAACTGTAATAAATGATACTTTAAAAATTATTAATTTAAATTCTAAACAAAAAATTAATATTTTAAATATATCTTTAAAGGATAAATTAGTTTTTAAATTATTGAGAAGATGTGAAACAACTGCTGTTTTTCAGTTAGAATCTAAGGGTATGAAAGACTTAATAAGAAGATTAAAACCTGATTCTTTTGAAGATATAGTTGCTTTGTTAGCATTATTTAGGCCAGGACCTTTGAAGTCTGGAATGGTAGATAATTTTATTAATCGTAAAAATGGTGTGGAACCTATATGTTATCCTGATTATAATTGGCAGCATAAATTGTTAATTCCTGTATTAAAATGTACTTATGGAATAATATTATATCAAGAACAAGTTATGAAAATTGCTCAAGTTTTAGCTAATTATAATTTAGGATTAGCAGATTCATTAAGAATGGCAATGGGTAAGAAAGATATTAATCAAATGAATTTGCATAAAAAAATTTTTATCGAAGGTTCGGTTAATTTGGGTATAAAACCAGATTTATCTTTAAAAATATTTTCTTTAATGAAAAATTTTGCAAGTTATGGTTTTAATAAATCACATTCTGTTGCTTACTCATTTTTAGCATATCAAACTTTATGATTAAAAACTTATTTTCCTTCTGAGTTTTTGGCAGCATTTATGAATGCAGATATTGATAATATTAAAAAAATTACTTTAATAATTTATGAATCTAAAAGAATTGGTATTAATATAGTACCGCCTAATATTAACTTAAGTACTTATTATTTTAGTATAGGTAATAAAAAAGAAATAATTTATGGATTAGGTGCTATTAAAGGTTTAGGAAAAAGTTCTATAGAATATATTATTGATTTACGTAATAAATTTGGTGATTTTAAAGATTTTTTTAGTTTTTGTGTTTTAAGTTTTTCAAAGAAAATTACTAAGTTAGTTATAGAAAAACTTATTTTTTCAGGTTCATTTGATTTATTTAATTGAAATCGTTCAATTTTAATTCAATATCTTAATACAATATTAAAATTAGTTAAATATAAATATATATATAAAAATTATAATCAATTAAGTTTATTTAATATTAGTGATTATAATAAATTAATTATTTATAAAGAAATGAAAAGATCTATACCTATTTTAGATAAAGAAAAACTTTTACATAAAGAGAAAGACGTATTAGGATTATATATTACTGATCATCCTGTAAATAAATATTTCAATGTAATTAATAAATACAATAATATATTTTATATAAAAGATATTTTTGATTATAAAATTAAATATTTAGTAAAAATATTTGGTGTTATAATTTTAATAAAATTTTTATTTACTAAAAAAAAACATAGTATTTGTATTTTAAATATTGATGATAGTTCAGGTAATATTGAAGTTATAGTTTTTAAAGATATCTATTTGAAATATGCTTCTTTAATAGAAAAAAATAATATTATTATAGTACATGGTTATTTAAAATATAATTTAAATAAATATAATACATCTTTATTAGCAAATAAAATTGAGTTATTAAATTATTAATTTTTATTTTTGGATTTTTTTGTATGTCTAAATTTTGTTTTATTACAGGTAAGAAGCCTTTATTTGGTCATAAGAGATCTCATTCTATGAATACTTCTAAAAAAAAGTTTTTACCTAATATTCATTATCATAGAATTTGATTATCAAAGAAAAAAAAATTTATTAGATTAAAATTATCTACTAAAGCAATTAGAATAATTGATAAATTAGGTATAGAAAGTTTTTTATATAAAAATAAATCTTTTAAAAAATGGTAAATTCATGGCAAAAAAAAATAGATTTAAAATAAAGTTATTATCTACTTCTGGTAGTGGTCATTTTTATACTTCCACTAAAAATAAAAATAATACTAAAAATAAATTATGTATTAAAAAATTTGATCCCTTTATTTGTAAACATATTTTATATAAGGAAGTTAAATTATAATTTTATAATAAAATATTATTTTAATAATTTTTTTAAATTCACACATTTTATAAATGTGTGAATTTATTGATTATATTTTATTTAGTGTATTTTTAGGAATTGTATGTAATATATATTCTTTTTTAATTAAAATTTTAGTATTTTTATTAATTAATAATGTTATATAGTTTTTATCTTTTTTTTTTATTATCTCTCCTATTATACCTCCTTTTGTAATAACTTGATCATGTATTTTAATATCTTTTAAAATTTTTTTATGTTCTTTATATATTTTATTTTGTGGATATCAAATCATTAAATAAAATGTTATTAAAAACATTAATAACATTCCTATTGTTAAATATATATTAGTTTCTAATTTCATTTGTTTTTATTATTTAAAATTAAATTTTATTAGAATTATATTTTAAGTAATTACATATTCCTTCTTTATTAGGAATTATTGCTTTCATTCCTGGTTTTCATTGAGCAGGGCATAATAATTTATTTTCTATATTAAAATTTATTGCATCTATTAATCTTATAATTTCATCGATATTTCTCCCTAAATCTAAATCATTTGTTGATTGATGTCTTATAATACCATTTATATCTATTATAAATGTTGATCTTATTGAAAATCCTTTTTCTTTAAGTTCTACTTTATATAGTTTTTGTATTTCTTTTTTAATATCTGATATCATATTAAATTTTATTTTTCCTATCCCTCCTTTTTTAATAGGCGTATTTCTTCATGCTAAATGTACATAAATTGAATCTATTGAAATTCCTATAATTTTAGTGTTTCTTTTTTGAAATTCATCAAATCTATTGTTTAAAGCCAATATTTCAGATGGACAAACAAATGTGAAATCTAGTGGTCAAAAAAATAAAACGGCATTTTTGTTTTTTATATTTTCTAATAAATTAAATTTAATTATTTTACCTTTTTTATTTATTGCTTCAGAAGTGAAATTAATAGCTTTTTTTGTTACTAACATAATTTATTCCTTATTTATTTTGAAATATTATTATATAATAATATCATTAATTTTAATTATAATTTATATTCGAAATTATTTGTTTAATTTAAATTCAATTATTTTTATATGATTAAAAAATTTATTGTAGTTGAAGGTTTAGATGGAGCAGGAAAATCTACTTTGTGTATTTATTTATTAAAACTTTTAAATTTATTGAATATTAAAAAAGTTTTATTAGTACGTGATCCAGGTGGTAATTGATTTTCAGAAAAAATACGAAATTTGATGTTTTCTAATTTTGAATTAGATACTGTTTCTAAGAAATCTATTTTATTAATGATGTATGCATCTAGGGTTCAGTTAATTGAGAAAACTATTATACCTGCTTTAAATAAAGGATATTTCGTTATATCAGATAGATTTAGTACTAGTACTTTAGCTTATCAAATACATGGTTGGAATATAAATAAAAGTTTAATAAATATTTTGGATAGTAATTTATCTGATTTTTGTATCCCTGGATTATCAATATATATTGATATTTCACCATTAGTTGCTATTAAAAGGTTATTAAATTACAGAAAGTTGGATTTTGTAGAATCTCAAGGTATGAGTTTTTTATATAGAGTTAGTTTATTTTATAAAAAATATTTTTTTAATAAATTAAACACTATTTGGTTGAATGGTAATTTGAGTAAAGAAAATGTTTTCTTAAATTTAAAAAATAAAATTAAAGTATGATTAAAAAAAAATGATATCCATGATTAACAAATTTATATATTAAAATTATTAATTCTAAATTATTATATTGTAATAATTGTAGTTTAATAATTAGTTATTCATGTAGTTTGGGTGTTGATTTATTAGTTTTTAATTTAGTAAAATGAATTTTTTGTATAGATAAAAAAAAAAATAATTTTTGTGATAAGTGTTATCAATGTAATCTAATAAATTTTAAAAATCATCCTAATTTTTTTAGTTTATTTAATAAAACTGGTAAAGAAATAAATATTTGTAGTTTGAAAGATATTAATAATAAATTATTATATAATATATCTTTTGTTAAATTTAAAGTTGTTTATTTATCTAATTATGATTTTTCTAATGATTTTGTTAATAATTTTTTACTTAAAATATTAGAAGAATTTTATTATAAAATAATATTTATTTTTTCTTGTTTTGATTATTTTAATATTCCTACAACTATATTAAGTAGATGTCATAAATATAAATTATTTTTTCCTAAAGAAGAATATATTTATGAGTGAATTATTAATAAAAAAAATATAAATTTAGATAGAAAATCTATTTCTACTGCTATTCGTTTAAGTAATAATTCTCCTTTATTTTCTATTAGATTAATTAAAAATTTATGAGTTTTAAGATTAAATTTATTTCAATTAATTTTTAAAATGAGTATTAATAAAATTAACTTTTTTATTGAAGAGTTTGATTTATCTATTTTAAATATAAATATTTTTTGATTATTAACTTTATTTATTGATGTTTTAAAATATAAATTAAAATATTTGTATTATTTATATAATTTAGATAATTTGAATTTAATAATATTTTTAAGTAAAAGGATATGTATTAAAAATTTATTTTTAATTTTAAAAAGTCTTTTTTTTAGTTTTAATAAAGTTAATTTAATTTCTAATATAAATAAAAAAATACTATTGTATAGTATGTTATATAATATTTATTATTTTATTAATTTTGATGGATAAAGCATATGTTTTTAGTTGATACTCATTGTCATTTAGATCTTTTAAAATTTCATAATGTTAAAGAATTTGAAGTATTTTTAAAATTATGTAGAAAAAAAAATATTAAATACATGTTGTCAGTTTCTACTAATATAAATAATTTTTTATATATTTTTAGTATGTTTTCATACATAGAAATGATTAAATTATCTTGTGGTATACATCCTTTATATGTTTGAGATAGTAATTGTTATGATATTTTTGATTTAGAAATGTTTATTAATTATAAAAAAATTGTTGCTGTTGGTGAAACTGGATTAGATTATGAAAATATAGATAATAATATAAAATATAAACAAATAGATTTTTTTAAGTATCATTTATATTTGTCAAGTAAATATAATAAACCTTGTATAATTCATACTAGAAATTCTTGGTTTGATACTTTGAATTCAATTAAAGAATTTATTTCTAAAAAATTTAAAGGTATTATTCATTGTTTTAATTATTGTGATAAAAATATTTTATATAAATTTTTAGATATTGGTTTATATATATCTATTTCCGGTTTAATTACTTTTAAAAATAATTTTTGTTTACAAAATATTATTAAGTATGTACCTTTAGATAGGTTATTAGTTGAAACTGATTCTCCTTATTTAGCTCCAGAACCATATAGAGGTTCTATCAATACTCCGTTAAAAATAATTTTTATTATTAAAAAAATTTCTCAATTAAAAAAAATTAGTTTTTATACAGTTTTAAAAAAAAGTACTGAAAATTTTTTAAATTTATTTAAATTGAAGTAATTTTTTTTTTTTTACATAAAAAATATTATTTTGATTATTTTTAGTTTTAATTCATGTAAAATTTATTTTTTTATTTTTTTTAATTATTTTTTTTTTTTGATGTCCTACTTCACATATTAAATATCCGTTTTTATTTAAATATTTATATGATTTTTTAATTATATTTTGTATTAAGTTTATTCCATTTTCTTTTGCTATTAAAGCAATTTTAGGTTCGTAAGAGTATTCTTTGGGTAAATATTTTATATCTGTTTTATTAATGTATGGAGGATTAGATATAATTAAATCATATTTGTATTTTATTTTTTTAAACAAGTTTGATTTAATTAATTTAATTTTATTTTTTTTGTGAATATATATATTTTTTTTAGCTATTTTAAGTGCTTTATGTGATATATCTGATGCATGTATTTTTGATTTAGGTAAAATATATGAACAAGATATAGCTATACATCCACTACCAGTACATAAATCTAAAATTAATTTAGGTTTAAAATTATTTTTAATATATTTAAATTTTTTATTAATAATTTCTGAAATAGGTGATCTAGGTATTAAAACATTTCTATTTATGTAAAATTTTTTATTACAAAATCATGTATATTTTAATAAATATGCCATAGGTATTTTTTTTTTTATTCTAATATTTGCTAGTGATATTATCTTATTTTTTTTTTTTATATTTATTTTAAATTTTTTAATTTTTTTATAGTTTGTATTTATATTTATATTTAATATAGAATATACTAGGTATATGGATTCTGTTAATGCATTGTATGTTCCATGTCCAAAATATATATTTTTTTTCTTAAATAATTGTGTGCAATATTTAATAATAGATATTAAAGATAAATATTTTTTTTTCATGTTTTTTAGATAGTATAAATATACTTTTTAAGTATATTATTTTTATATAAATTTATGTTATTATTAGTAATAATTTATTTTTTTACGGAAGTGGCGAAATTGGTAGACGCACTAGGATTAGAGTCTAGTACTTTAATGTGTACGAGTTCAAATCTCGTCTTCCGTATAAATATAATATTACATTATTGGGGTATAGCCAAGTGGTAAGGCATCGGGTTTTGATCCCGCGATCTCAGGTTCGAATCCTGGTACCCCTGTTTTTTATGTATAGGGCTACGTAGCTTAGTTGGTGGAGCACAGCACTCATAACGCTGAGGTCACAGGTTCAATTCCTGTCGTAGCTATTTATTGATTTAATTTTATAATTTATATATTTTTTTAAAAAAATTATGTGTAAAAGATTATATATTAAGACATGAGGATGTCAAATGAATCAATATGATTCAAATAGAATGATTTCGTATTTAAATAATTATGAAAAATATAAAATTGTAAATTTTATATCTGATAACATTGATGTTATTATCTTAAACACTTGTTCTGTAAGACAAAAAGCACAGGAAAAATTGTTTTGTTATCTTGATAAAATAAAGAAAATTAAAATTAATAATCCTGATTTAATTGTTATAGTTTGTGGTTGTGTTGCAGCTCAAGAAAGAAAGAAAATTTTTTTACGTAGTAATATAGTTGATATTATATTTGGTCCTCAAAATTTAAATAAAATTGTATATTTTATAAATAAATTTAAAAAAAATAGGAAGAAAATTGTAAGTATAAATTTTTCTGGTATTAAAAATAAATTTATTAATGTAAAACCTTTAATTAGATCTAAAAGATTTTCGTCTTTTGTATCTATAATGGAGGGTTGTAACAAACATTGTTCTTATTGTGTTGTTCCTTATACTAGAGGTAGAGAAATTAGTAGATCACCTATGGAAATAATATCTGAAATATGTTATCTTTCATCAAAAGGAATTAATGAAGTTAATTTATTGGGACAAAATGTTAATGCTTATTTAAGTTATTTGTCTAATGGAAAAAAATGTGATTTTTCGTATTTGTTATATTTAATATCAGAAATAGAAGGTATTAAAAGAATTAGGTTTACTACAAGTCATCCTAATGATTTTTCAGATAAATTAATATCTTCATATAAAAGTATAACCAAAATAGTTAATTTTTTACATTTACCTGTTCAAAGTGGTTCTGATAAGATATTAAAACTTATGAGAAGAAATTATGATATAAATGATTATAAAAATATAATATATAAAATTTTATGTATTAGACCACAAATGGTATTTGGTTCTGATTTTATAGTTGGTTTTCCTGGTGAAGATTTAAATGATATTCAATTAACTGTGAATTTAATTTCTGAAATTAAATTTGATAATAGTTTTGTGTTTATTTATTCACCACGTCCTGGTACTAGGTCGTTTAATATTCCTGATTTAATTGATATTAGTGAGAAGAAAAGAAGATTATTGGAATTACAAAATTGTATTTCTAAAAATTCTACTTTTTGAATTAAAAGTATGTTAAATAAAAAATATAAAATTTTGGTAGAGGATTATTCTAAAAAAAGTATTAGTTATTTATATGGAAGAACTGAAAATAATAAAATTGTTTACTTTAAGGGTCAAGAAAATTTAATTGGTAAATTAATAGATATAAAAATTGTTAATATTGATAAAAATTATTTATATGGTGAATTAATAGATATTTAATATAAATTTATTTTTGAATTAATTAAAAATTATGATAAAAAAGAAATATTATAATACTTTTTTTTTAAAAACTAGATATAGTGTTATTAAGCCAAAAACTAAAACTCAAATTTCTTATTTGGATAATATATGAAATAAAATTATTACATTTGGTATAGGAGTTTCAGGTACAGGTAAAACTTATTTGGCGACTGCTGCAGCAATAGATTTTTTAAAAAAGAGAAAAATTTATAGAATTATATTAGCTAGACCTATTGTAGAAGCTGGTGAAAAATTAGGATATTTACCAGGAAATTTTAATCAAAAAATAGATCCATATTTATGTCCTATATATGATGTTTTATTTGAAATTTTAGGACCAGATTATAATGAAAAATATATTTCTCATAATATTATTGAAGTTGTTCCGTTAGCTTACATGAGGGGTAGGACTTTTAATGATTCTTTTATTATATTAGATGAAGCTCAAAATACAACTATTTCTCAAATGAAAATGTTTTTAACTAGATTAGGTTTTAATTCTAAAGCAGTAATTAATGGGGATTTATCACAAATAGATTTACCTAAAACTATATATTCAGGTTTAAAACATGCTATTAATATTTGTAAAGATTTAAATGATGTTGGTATTGTTTATTTTGATATTAAGGATATAATGCGTTCTTCTATAGTAGCTAATATTGTTAAAGCTTATGAAACATCTGATAAATAAATATGAGATTTAATTGTATTTTAAAAATTAATAATTATTGTACTGATTGTAAAATTATACCAAATAAAAAAATGTTTTATATTTGGTTGTGAAGAATATATATATTTTTTAATATAAAGAAAAAAATTAATATATTTTTAATAAATAAAAAAGAAATTTTAAATTTAAATTTTAAATTTAAAAATAGAAATTATTCTACTGATATTTTATCATTTAAAGTTTCTAAATATTTAAAAGGAATATCAGATATTTTTTTGGGTGATATATTTATTAGCCCTTGTAAAGTTTGATATAATTCTTGTATTAGTAAAATTAATTATTATTATTATTTTTCATATTTATCTATACATGGTTTATTACATATTTTAGGTTTTAAACATAATACTTTTAATAATTATAAAAATATGAGAGCAATGGAGTTATTTTTTTTATGTAAATTAAAAAAAAATATTTGTATTTAATTAACTTTATTATATAATTTATGTGTGGAATTTTTTCTTTGAAATATTTTAATACTTTTAATTTAAATATTAATGCTTACAATATTATTGTATTAACTGATGTTTTAGATTTTAGAAAAGTTTTATCTTTAAAATCTTTATTAAAAAGAGTAATGTTTTTAGGACAAGGAAGTAATGTTTTATTTATTAATGATTATGATGGTTATATACTAATTAATAGGATTAAAGGTATAAAAGTTAAAGAAAATATTGATTTTTGGTTTTTAGATATAAATTCAGGAGAATTATTATCAGATGTTGTTGTTTTTACACTAAATAATGGTATTTTTGGTTTAGAAAATTTATCTGGTATTCCTGGAACAATTGGTGCTGCTATTATAAATAATATTGGTGCATATGGTTTGGAAATATCTAATTTTGTTTATTATGTTAAAATAATAGATATTTATACTAAAAAATATTTTTTTTTAAATAAAAAACAATGTTGTTTTTATTATAGATATAGTATTTTAAAAGAAAAGTTTTATAAAAGATTTTTTGTTTATAGAGTTGGTTTAAAAATTCAAAAAAAATGATTTCCTTGTGTTTTTTATAAAGATTTATTATTTTATGTTTATGGTTTGAATTTTGATATAAATGCTTATGATATATATAATAAAATATTATATTTTAGAAAATTAAAGATTCCTAATATTAATGTTTATGGTAATGTTGGTAGTATTTTTAAAAATCCTATGATAAGTCTAAAACATTATTTAAAACTTAAAAATAATAATAAAAATATTTATTTAAGTTATATTTTTTATGATAAACATTTTAATAAAGTGAAAATTTCAGCAGCTTTATTGATTGATATGTGTGGATTAAAGGGTTATACTATTGGTGGTGCACAAATTTATTATAAACATTCTTTAATTATTATAAATAAAGGTTGATCTTTACCTAAAAATATATTAGATTTAATAATTTTAATTAAAAATAGGGTTTTTAATAAATTTAATATTTTACTAGAATTAGAAATTGATATTATAAAAAGTAATTAATTTTTTGTAAAGGTTGTTTAAAAATTAGTTTTTTATAATTTTCTATAATTTTTTGTTGTATAGATTATTATTTTATTATAATAATTTCATTTAAATTAAAAATAATGAATACTTATTTCAGAACTCATAAAAGTAGATTTTTTTTAATGTTTTTATCTTTATTTTTTATATTTATAAATAATTTTTTTTTAAATAGTAATTTAATGGTAATTAAAGGTATTTTAAATTTTTTTTTGTCTTTTGTATTTGTTTTTTTATTTAAATTAACAGATTTGGGTAAAAAAATGGTTTTGTTTTTTTGAAAAACTAAGTTTGAAATTTGTAATGTGATTTGACCTTCAATAGTAGAAGTTACTAAAACTGTTTTAGTGATTTTTTTTTTAAGTGTATTAATTTCATTGGTTATATGATTAATTGATAATTTTATATTATATTTAATTTCTATTATTATTAATTTGGGGCATTATTAAAGATGTTAAGTTTTAAAAAGAAAAATTGATATATAATACAAGTTTTTTCTAGTTTTGAAAAAAAAACTGTTAAATTATTGAGAGATTATATAAAATTATATAATTTAGAAGATGATTTTGGAGATATTTTGATACCTACTGAAGAAGTTATGGAAATTAAAAATGGTATACGTAAGAAAAGTGAGCGTAAATTTTTTCCTGGGTATTTTTTGATTAATATGGTTATGAATGATAAGAACTGATATTTAGTACGTAGTATACCTAGAATAATAGGGTTTATAGGTGGAGAATTGGGAAATCCTTTTCCTATTAGTGATGAGGAAATTAGTTTAATAAAAGATAAATTAAATAAAGTAGTTGGTAAAATTAAACCTAAGATATTGTTTGAATATGGTGAATTAGTTAGAGTTAATAGTGGACCTTTTTCTGATTTTAATGGTACTGTAGAAGAAATAGATTATGATAAAAATCGTTTAAAAGTTGCTGTACTGATTTTTGGTAGATCAACTCCTGTAGAATTAGATTTTTCTCAGGTTGAAAAGTGTAATTAATTTAAATTTTGAGGTTTTATGTCTAAGAAAGTCAAATGTGTTATTAAATTACAGGTTTTATCTGGAATGGCTAATCCTAGTCCTCCTGTTGGTCCTATATTAGGTCAGAAAGGTGTAAAAATAATGGATTTTTGTAAATCTTTTAATGAAAAAACTTTTTCTATGGATAAAGGTATTCCTATACCTGTAGTTATGACTGTATATTCTGATAGAAGTTTTGATTTTATTATTAAATCTCCTCCAGTTTCTTATCTTTTAAAGAAGGAAATTTTTGTTACTAGTGGTTCTAAAAAACCTGGTCATGATATTATAGGTTATATTAAGAAATCTTCTATTTTAGATATAGCTAAAATTAAGTTGTCTGATATGAATTCTTGTAATTTAGATTCTATATTTAAATCAATTATTGGTACTGCTACTTCTATGGGAATATTAATTAAAGATTAATTTATGTATTGATTAATATGAATAATAAAAATAAAGAAAAATATAATTTTAATTGTTTTGAGAATGTTAATAAAAATCTTGATGTATTTAATTTAATTAAAAAGAAAAAATGTAAATTTATAGAAACTATAGATGTTAGTATAAATTTATCTATAGATGTTAAGAATATTAATCAATATGTTGTTGGTAAAGTTTTTTTACCTCATGGTATTGGGAGAAAAAATAAAGTAGTTGTTTTTTCTTCTGACGATCAAAAAGATGATTTGTATTCAAATGGTGCTTATTTTGTTGGTAAAGATGATTTATTTAATAAAATTAAAAATAATACTATAGATTATGATGTAGTTATTACTACTCCTGATTATTTTGAAAATGTTAGTAAATTAGGTCAAATTTTAGGTCCAAAAGGATTAATGCCTAATGTTAAATTAGGTACAGTTACTAATGATTTAGTTAAATGTGTAAAAGATTTTTATAATAATCAAATTATATATAGGAATGATAAATTTGGGGTTATTCATACTTTTATTGGTAAAATAAATTTTCTTAGTAAACAATTATCAGAAAATTTATTTTTTTTAATTAAATCTATTAATTTAAATAAACCAGTTGGTTTTAAAGGGAATGTTTTTATTAAAAAAATTTGTGTTTGTAGTACTATGGGTAAAAGTTATGTAATAAATTTATATAATTTATAAGTTAGGTGTATTTATTATGTTTTTGAATTTCGAAGATAAAAAAAAAATAGTTTCTAAGATAAATAATGAAGTTAACAAATCTTTATCTGTTGCTATTTTAAATTTTTGTAATTTTTCATCGAATGATTTAAATGTTTTACGTAGAGATATAAAAAAATATAATTCTTGTATATTTGTTGTTCGTAATAGTTTATTAAAAATTTCTTTAAAAAATACTAAATTTGATGCTTTATGTAGTTTTATATCTGGACCGATATTTTTTTGTTATTCAAAATTATGTTATAGTTCTTTGTCTCAAATTGTATGTAAATATTTAAACAAATATAGTAAAAAACTTTTTTTGAAAGCTATTTCTATTAATGGTAAAATAATTTCTTTTGAATTAAATAAAAAATTATCTTATTTAACTAATATTGGAATAGCATTAAAATATTTTCTTTTTTGTTTAAAAAATATCAGTATATTTAAGTTGTTACGTGTATTGGTTTTATTTAAAAATACTAAAATTTAGTTTTCAAGGTGTATATATTATGAATAGTAAAGAAGATATTTTAAATAAAATATCATCTATGTCTTTAATTGAGATTGTTGAATTAATTGATGCTATAGAGAAAAAATTTGGTATAAATTCTAATGATTATCAATTTGGAAAAATAAGTAATCAAAATCAAAATATTAAAGAAAAAGAGGAATTTGATTTATTTTTAAATTCTATAGGTGGTAATAAAATTGCTGTTATTAAGGTAATTCGTAATTTTTTAGGATTGGGTTTGAAAGAATCTAAAGATTTAGTTGAATCTTGTCCTGTTTTAATTAAGGAAAAAATTAATAAGAAAGATTTAGATATTTTAAAAAAGTCTTTAGAAGATGTTGGTGCTGAAGTGTTAGTTAAGTAATTTAATTTTTTTTAAAATAGTTGATTATATGATTTATTCATGTACTGAAAAAAAACGTTTACGTAAAGATTTTAGTAAACTTCCTCAGATTTTAAATATACCATATTTATTATCTATACAAATAGATTCTTACAATAATTTATTATATAATAAAAAAAATTTTTTTTCTGGTTTAGATTTATCATTTAAGTCTATTTTTCCTATTTTTAATTATAATAAGACTGCTGAGTTACATTATATAAGTTATAGATTTTTAAATCCTTTATTTAATGATAGGGAATCTCAAATTAGAGGTTTAACTTATTCTTTAAGTTTAAAAGTTAAATTATGTTTGGTTATTTATTTTTTTGATGAAAATTTAAAAAAAAAAATTAAATTTTCAAGAGAACAAGAAGTGTATATGGGTGATATACCTTTGATGACTGATAAAGGTACTTTTATAGTTAATGGTACTGAAAGAGTTGTAGTTTCTCAATTACATCGTAGTCCTGGAGTATTTTTTGATAGTGATAAAGGTAAAGTTCATTCTTCTGGTAAAGTTTTATATAATGCTAGAATAATACCTTATCGTGGTTCATGATTAGATTTTGAATTTGATGTTAAGGATAATTTGTTTATACGTATAGATCGTAGGCGTAAATTACCTGCTACAATTATTTTAAAAGCTTTAGGTTATTCAAAGGAAGAAATATTAAAAATGTTTTTTAATTATATTACTTTTGATCTTTTTAAGGATTATCTTTATATGCATTTGATACCTAGTAGATTAAGAGGTGATATACTAAACTTTGATATAGTTTTTAATGGTAAAGTTTATGTAAGAAAAGGGCAACGTATACTTACTAAATATGTAAAGAGAATGGAAGATGATAATGTAAATTATATTAAGGTACCAATAGATTATATATTGGGTAAAATTTTATTTAAAGATTATTGTATTAATTTAAATGATAAAAAAATTGTAATTTGTGCTAATACTAAATTAGATATCGATTTATATAATAAAATTTATATTTATGGTCATAAAAATATTAAAATTTTATATATTAATGAATTAAATTGTGGTTCTTATATTTCTAATACTTTATTGATAGATAGTTCAGTTAGTAAAGATTCGGCTTTAATTGAGATATATAGAATGATTAGACCTGGAGAACCACCAACTATAGAAGCAGCTGAAAATTTATTTAATAATTTATTTTTTTCTGTTGATAGATATGATTTGTCTAATGTAGGTAGAATGAAATTTAATACGTCATTGGGTAGAAAAAATGTTTCTGGTCCTATGACGCTTAATTCTAAAGATATTATAGATGTAATTAAAAAGTTATTAGATATTAAAAATGGTATTGGTACGACTGATGATATTGATAATTTAGGTAATAGAAGAGTACGTTCCGTGGGTGAAATGATTGAAAATCAGTTTCGTATTGGCTTGACAAGAATTGAGAAGACTATTAAAGAACGTTTATCTTTAGATAATTTAGATGATTTGTATCCTAAGGATTTAATTAATGCAAAACCGTTATCTTCTATAATAAAAGATTTTTTTTGTTCTAGTCAATTATCTCAATTTATGGATCAAAATAATCCATTATCTGAAATTACTCATAAACGTCGTATTTCTTCTTTAGGACCTGGTGGGTTAACAAGAGAAAGAGCTGGTTTTGAGGTTAGAGATATACATCCTACCCATTATGGTAGAGTTTGTCCTATTGAAACACCTGAAGGTCCTAATATTGGTTTGATAAATTCTTTATCTATTTATGCTAGAACTAATATTTATGGTTTTTTAGAGACACCTTATAGATTGGTGAAGAATAAATTTGTTACTAATGAAATATGTTATTTGTCTGCTATAGAAGAAGGTAATTATGTTATTGCTCAAGCTAATACTATTTTGGATTCCTCAAATAAATTTAAAGATGAATTTATAGTTTGTAGATATAAAGGTGAATTTAATTTATTTAATTCTTTTCAAATTAATTATATGGATATTTCTGCTCAACAGATTGTTTCTGTTGGTTCAGCTTTAATACCTTTTTTAGAACATGATGATGCTAATAGAGCATTAATGGGTGCAAATATGCAAAGACAAGCTGTTCCTTGTTTAATACCTGATAAACCTTTGGTTGGAACAGGAATGGAGCGTATTATAGCATTTGATTCTGGTGTTTCAGTTATTTCTAAAAATGATGGTATAGTGAAATATATAGATTCTTCAAAAATTATTATTGAAAAAGAAAATGTTAGTAAGTTTGAGAATTTACAATCAAGAATTGATGTTTATAATTTATATAAATATTTACGTTCTAATCAAAATACGTGTATTAATCACACTCCTTGTGTAAATTTAGGTGAAAAAATTAAAAAGGGAGATATAATAGCTGATGGTTGTGCTACTGATTTAGGTGAGTTAGCATTAGGTCAAAATATACGAGTAGCGTTTATGTCTTGAAATGGGTATAATTTTGAAGATTCTATATTAATTTCAGAAAGAATTTTACATAAAGATATTTTTACTACTATTCATATACAGGAGTTATTATGTATATGTAGGGATACTAAATTAGGAACTGAAGAAATTACTTCTGATATTCCGAATATTAGTGATTCAATGTTATCTAGATTGGATGAAAGTGGTGTTATTCATATTGGTGCTGAAGTTTCATCTGGTGATATATTAGTAGGTAAAATTACTCCTAAAGGAGAAACTCAATTAACACCTGAAGAAAAATTACTAAGAGCTATTTTTGGTGAGAAAGCTTCTGAAGTTAAAGATTCTTCTTTAAGAGTGCCTAGTGGTTGTTGTGGAACTGTTATTGATGTACAAATTTTTTCAAGAGAAGGTGTTTTGAAAGATAAAAGATTAAAAATAATAGAAGAAGATAAATTAAATATATTGAAAGGTAAGATTGATAAAGAATTATTTTATTTTAAAAATATTTTAATTTCTAATGTAAAAAAAATTTTATCAGAAAATAAATATGAAAGAGATTTTTATTATAATTTATCTTATGAAGATATTTTAAATTTAAATATTAAAGATATTAATATTAGTGATAAAATTTATTGTTTAATTGATTCGTATAAAAATTTAGAAAATATATTTAATATTAAATTAAAAGAGTATGAAAGTAAAATTATTCAAAGTAATGATTTACCTCCAGGAATTTTAAAGGTTGTAAAGGTTTATTTAGCATTAAAACGCCAAATACAGGTTGGAGATAAAATGGCTGGTAGACATGGAAATAAGGGTGTAATATCTAAAATATGTCCTATAGAAGATATGCCTTACGATGTTAATGGGGTTCCAATAGATATGATTTTAAATCCTTTAGGTGTTCCATCTAGAATGAATATAGGTCAAATTTTTGAAACACATTTAGGTATGGCATTAAAATTAATTGGTGATAAAATTAATGAATTATTAATTAATAATTCTAATATTATTGAAATTAGAAATTTTGTACAAAAGATTTATTCTTTAGGTAATTGTCAACAGAATTTCAATGTTAATTCACTAGATGATAAAGAATTTATAATATTAGCTAAGAATTTATCTAATGGTTTTCCTATTGCTACTCCCGTTTTTGACGGTATTAAGGAAAAAGAAATAAAGGAATTATTTAAAATTGTTGGTTTTCCTAGTTCTGGTAAAATTGATTTATATGATGGTTTGAGTGGGGTTAAATTTGAATATCCTGTAACTGTAGGTTATATGTATATGATGAAATTAAATCATTTAGTGGATGATAAAATACATGCTAGATCTACTGGTACATATAGTTTAATTACTCAACAACCTTTAGGTGGTAAATCTCAATTTGGTGGTCAAAGATTTGGTGAAATGGAGGTATGAGCTTTAGAGGCTTATGGTGCTGCATATACATTACAGGAAATGTTGACTGTTAAATCTGATGATGTAAATGGTAGAATTAAAATATACAAAAATATAGTTAAAGGTCATCATAAAATGGATCCTAATATGCCGGAATCTTTTAATGTTTTAATTAAAGAAATTTGTTCTTTAGGTATAAATATTGAATTAGAATAATTAATTTTATAAGTTTTATTTAAATTTGAGTTAAAATAATATTATTAGGAATAGTATTTGTGAATAATTTAGTTAATTTTTTAAAAATTAAATATAGTAAAAGAGAATTTGATTCTATTAAAATTACGTTAGCTTCTCCTAAAATTATTAAATCTTGATCATTTGGTGAAGTTAAAAAACCTGAAACTATAAATTATCGTACTTTTAAACCTGAGAGAGATGGTTTATTTTGTTCTCGTATATTTGGTCCTATTAAAGATTATGAATGTTTGTGTGGTAAGTATAAACGTTTAAAATATAAAGGTATAATATGTGAAAAATGTGGTGTAGAGGTTACAAAAACAAAAGTAAGGCGTGAAAGAATGGGTCATATAATGTTAGCTACTCCTATAGCTCATATATGGTTTTTAAAATCTTTACCTTCTAGAATTAGTTTATTACTTGATATACCTTTGCGAGATATTGAAAAAGTTTTATATTTTGAATCTTATATTGTTATTAATCCTAGAAAAACTAATCTTAAATTAAATCAGGTTATTAGTGAAGAACAATACTTAAATATAGTAAAAGATTATGGTTACAATTTTGATGTTAAAATGGGGGCTGAAGCTATAGAGTTTCTTTTAAAGAATATTGATTTAGATAAAAAGTATCAAAGATTATTAGCTAAATTAAAGAATATTAATTCTGAAATAAAGAAAAAAAAAGTTACTAGAAGAGTAAAATTAATAGAGTCTTTTATTAATTCTGGTAATAAACCTCAATGAATGATTTTGAAAATATTACCTGTTTTACCTCCAGATTTAAGACCTTTAGTTCCATTGGATGGTGGAAGATTTGCTACATCTGATTTAAATGATTTATATAGAAGAGTTATTAATCGAAATAATCGTCTTAAAAGGTTATTAGATTTATCTGCTCCTGATATAATAATAAAAAATGAAAAGAGGATGTTACAGGAAGCTGTAGATGCATTGTTAGATAATGGTCGTAGAGGTTTTGCTATTACTGGTTCTAATAAACGTCCTTTAAAATCTTTAGCTGATATGATTAAGGGTAAACAAGGTAGGTTTAGACAAAATTTATTAGGTAAAAGAGTTGATTATTCGGGAAGATCTGTAATAACAGTTGGTCCTTATTTGCGTTTAAATCAGTGTGGTTTACCTAAAAAGATGGCTTTAGAATTATTTAAACCTTTTATATATAGTAAATTAGAAAGTGATGGTGTAGCTAATACTATTAAAGCAGCTAAGAAGATTGTTGAGAAAGAGGATTATATAGTTTGAGATATTTTAGAGAATGTTATTAAACAACATCCTGTATTATTAAATAGAGCACCAACATTACATCGTTTAGGTATACAAGCTTTTGAGCCTATATTAATTGAAGGTAAATCAATTCAATTACATCCTTTGGTTTGTGCAGCATATAATGCGGACTTTGATGGGGATCAAATGGCAGTTCATATTCCTTTGACTTTAGAAGCTCAATTGGAAGCTCGTGTATTAATGATGTCTACAAATAATATACTTTCGCCAGCTAGTGGTGATCCTATAATAGTACCATCACAAGATGTAATATTGGGTTTATATTATATGACTAGAGAAAAGATAGGTTCTTTAGGTGAAGGTATGATTTTATCTAGTTATAAAGAAGCCTCTATTCTTTATAATAGTGATTTAGTTTCTATTCATGCTAAAATTAAAGTAAAAATTATTGATTATACTAAATGTGATAATGGATTATATAAAAAAAATAAATATATTGTTAAAAGTACTATAGGTAGAGTGTTGTTATGGGAAATTTTTCCAAAGGGTTTATCTTTTCATTTAGTTAATAAAGTTTTAGATAAAAATGAAATTTCTAATATTTTAAGTATTTGTTATAAAGTATTGGGGTTGAAAGAAACAGTTGATTTTGCTGATAATTTGATGTGTATAGGATTTACATATGCTACTTTATCTGGTTCTTCTGTAAGTATAGATGATATGGTTATTCCTGAAAACAAAAATGATATTATTAATGAAGCTGAGAATGAAGTACATGAAATACAAGAACAATTTCAATCAGGTTTAGTAACTTTAGGTGAAAAGTATAATAAAGTTATTGATATATGAGTTACTGCGAATGAAAAAATTGTTCATTCTATGATGGAAAATTTATCAATTGAATTAGTTAATGTAAATGGTGTTTTAAAAAAACAAGATTCATTTAATAGTGTTTTTATGATGGCTGATTCAGGTGCTAGAGGTTCAGCTGCTCAAATTAGGCAATTATCTGGTATGAGGGGTTTGATGGCAAAACCTGATGGTTCTATAATAGAAACCCCTATTACTTCTAATTTTAGGGAAGGTTTAAGTGTTTTACAATATTTTATTTCTACTCATGGTGCTAGAAAGGGTTTAGCTGATACTGCTTTAAAAACAGCTAATTCTGGTTATCTTACTCGTCGTTTAGTAGATGTAGCACAGGATTTGGTTGTTATTGAAAAAGATTGTGGAACTAAATGTGGTATAGAAATAACTTCTATAATTGAGGGTAGTGATATAAAAGAGTCTTTAAAGGAACGTATATTAGGTAGAGTTTTGTTAAGTGATATATATGTTTGTTCAAAATTATTGGTTAAAAAAAATACATTATTGGATGATTATTTTTGTAACTTAATTGAGGCATCTGCGATACACAGTGTAAAAGTTCGTTCTGTTGTGACATGTAATACTAGTTTTGGTGTTTGTGCTTTCTGTTATGGACGTGATTTATCTAGAGGACATATAATTAATCAAGGTGAAGCTATTGGTGTTATTGCTGCTCAATCAATTGGTGAACCTGGTACTCAATTAACTATGAGAACTTTTCATATAGGTGGAGCTGCTTCGCGTGTTTCTTCAGATTCTAATATAAGGGTTAAAAATAATGGTATTATTAAATTAATTAATTTAAAATGTATAGTTAATATTTTAAATAAATTGGTTATTATTTCTAGAAATGTTGAATTAAAAATAATAGATAAACTTGGTTTTATAAAAGAAAGTTATAAATTACCTTATGGTGCTATTGTTGAAAAAAATAATGGTGAAGAAGTTTTTTCTGGGGAAGTTATTGTAAATTGGGATCCTCATATTATGCCTATAATTACTGAAGTAAGTGGGTATGTTAATTTTATAGATATGTATGAAGGTCAAACTATTATAAGAAAGAAAGATGAATTAACGGGTTTAACTTCTATAGAAATTTTAGATCAATCAAAATTTAAAAGTAATTTAAATGAAAGTTTTAGGCCTTCTATAAAAATTCTAAACAAAGATGGTAAAAATATATTTATACCTGGAACAGAAATAATAGCACAATATTTTTTACCTAATAAATCAGTTGTACAATTAGAAAATAATTCTTATGTGAATTCAGGAGATATTTTAGCTAAAGTATCTCAAGAATATGGTGGTACAAAGGATATTACTGGTGGTTTACCTAGAGTAGCGGATTTATTTGAAGCTAGAAAACCTAAAGATTCGGCTGTTTTAGCAGAAATTTCAGGAATAATAAGTTTTGGTAAGGAAACCAAAGGAAAGTATAGATTGTTAATAAATTCTTTAGATAATAAAATAACACATGAAGAAATGATTCCTAAGTGAAGACAATTACATATATTTGAAGGTGAGTCTGTTGAAAAAGGAGATATTATTTCTGATGGTATAGAATCTGCTCATGATATTTTGAGATTAAGAGGTGTTCAAGAAGTAACTAGATTTATTGTTAATGAAGTTCAAGAAGTTTATAGATTACAAGGTGTAAAAATTAATGATAAACATATAGAAGTAATTATTAGACAAATGTTAAGAAGAGTTACTATCACTGATCCTGGAGATTCAAATTATTTATCTGGAGAACAGTTAGAAATTTCTAGAGTTAGAATAGTAAATAGAAATTTAGTTAAAAACAATAAAAAGAAAATTAAATATATTAGAAATTTATTGGGTATTACTAAAGCATCATTAGCTACTGAATCTTTTATTTCTGCTGCTTCTTTTCAAGAAACTACTAGAGTTTTAACTGAATCAGCAGTATCTGGTAGAAAAGATGAATTAAGAGGTTTAAAAGAGAATGTTATTGTAGGAAGATTAATTCCTTCAGGAACTGGATATTCATATCATTGTAAAAAAAATAAATATAAAAATTTAAGTAAAAAAAAAAAAAAAAAAATAGATATGAATAATGAAGAGTTAGCTAGTGCTAATTTAAAAAAATTATTAAATTCTCAAGATTTATTTTAATAAAATATTTTAAAATATGAAAAGAAAAATTTTTAGTGCTATTCAGCCTACAGGAAAATTAACTGTTGGTCATTATTCAGGAGTTTTGAAAAATTGATTAAGATTTCAGGATACTTTTAATTGTTATTATTGTATAGCTGATTTACATTCTTTAACTAATATTTCTATATATTTGAATAGAAATAAATATCTTATTAAAGATAATATATTTAATATAATTTCTTTTTTATTAGCTTTAGGAATTGATTATAATAAATGTGTTATATTTTTACAATCTAGTGTTAAGGAACATGTTCAATTAAATTGAATATTAAATTGTTATACTTATATGGGTGAGCTTAAAAGAATGACTCAATTTAAAGAAAAGAATTTATTTTATAAAAAAAAAATAAATTCTGGTATATTTAATTATCCTGTATTAATGGCTTCTGATATTTTGTTATATAAATCAAATTATGTTTCTATAGGTTTTGATCAAATACAACATGTAGAATTATCTAGAAAAATAGCTAGAAGATTTAATTATTTATATTCAACTAATGTATTTAATATTCCTAAATATATTTTATCTAAAAATGGCTCTAAAATAATGTCTTTATCAAATCCAACTAAAAAAATGTCTAAATCTAATTTGGATATTAGTGGAACTATTTTTTTGTTAGATAATATAAATTTATTAGAATATAAAATAAATAATTCTGTTACTGATTCTGATAATCCACCTAAAATTATTTTTGATTATGTTAATAAACCTGGTATTTCTAATCTTTTGAATATAATATCAATTATTAATAATATTTCTATTAATTCTATTGAAGAAATGTTTATAAATTTTTCTTATAAAGATTTTAAAAAATATGTTATAAGAGAATTAAATTTTTTCCTTTCTTCTTTACAAAAAAAGTTTTTTTTTTTTAGAAATCAAGAGTATTTATTAAAAGATATTTTATTTAATGGAAAAATAAAAGCTAAGAAGTATGCAAAAAAAATGTTATGAAAAGTTAAAAAAATTTTAGGTATAGATTATTTTTTTTAATTTCTTATCATTTTATAGGTAGAATTTTTTTTTTTATAAGGAAAATATTGGTTTTTTTAAAATGATTACAGCCATAAAATCCTTTATTAAAAGAGAAAGGTGAAGGATGAGATGTGGTTAAAATTAAATGTTTATTTTTGTTTATAAATTTTATTTTTTCTTGAGCTTGTTTTCCTCATAACATAAATACTACGCTTTTTATGTAATAATTTATATATTGTACAATTCTATTTGTAAATATATGTCATCCTATGTTTTTATGAGAGTTAGTTTTATTTTTTTCTACAGTTAAAATATTATTTAGTAACAAAACTCCTTGTTTAGCTCATTTTATTAAGCATCCATGTTTAGGAATTTTAAATTTTGGGAATTCGTATTTTATTTCTTTATATATATTTATTAGAGATGGTGTAATTTTTACTTGTTTAGGAACTGAAAATGCTAATCCGTGAGCTTGTTTTTCTTTAATATAAGGATCTTGACCTAAAATTACAACTTTAATTTTTGAAAATTTTGTGATTTTAAAAGCTTTAAATATGTTTTTTTTTTTTGGATATATAATTTTTTTTTTTTTATATTCTTTTCAAAGAAATTTTTTTATATTAATAAAATATTTTTTTTTCTTTTCATATTCAATTATTTGATTTCAATTCATTTTTTTAAAATTTATTTTTTTTATATTTAATATTTATTGTTAGTATAATTTTTTTTTTGGTTTTTAAATATTTATTTATTTCTATTTTAGATAGAAAAATAATTTTTTTAATTTTATTATTTTTATTTCCTATGATTATTCTAATATAATTTTTTTTTTTTACATATATTATTGTATGTATTAAAATTTTTTTATTTATTTTTTTTATATATTTTACTAGAAAAAAGATGGAATATGGTATTTCATCTCCTATTAAACGTATTGTTTTTTCTCTTATTAATTCACTAATTATAAATTCATTTTTACAATTAGTTATTTGATTTTTTGTGAAATCATGTTTCTTTTTAAATAAATATCTATCTATTATTTTATTTTTTATTATATTAACATCATTAATTTTTTTGGAAGATATAGGAATAATTGATATATTTTGGCAAATATTACTTATTTCTTGTATTAAAGGTAGTATTTTTTTTTTATTTTTAAATTTATCAATTTTATTAATTATTATTAATAAAGGTATATTATATTTATTAATAGTTTGAATTAATTTAAATTCATATAAAGAAATTTTTTTTTCTATAGTAAATAGAATTATATTTATTTTAGATTTAAAATTTTTATTAAAAAAATTTATTAATTTTAGTATATATATACTAGGTCTATACTTGTTTAAGTCAAATCCTGGTGTATCAACATAAATATATTGATGATTTTTTCTTGTATATATTCCTGTTATATTTTGTTGTGTAGTATATTTTTTTTTTGATGTTATTGATATTTTTTTTTTAATTAATTTATTAAATAATGTAGATTTACCTACATTTGGTTTTCCAATTATTAAAATATAAACACATTTTTCATTTGTTAATTTAAATTTTTTTGTCATTATTATATTTAATTATTTTATATTAATCCTAAATTTATTAATGCATTTTTAGCTGCTATTTGTTCTGCTTTTTTTTTACTATATCCTACCCCTTTAGTTATTTTGTTTAAGTTATTTATTTTACAATGTATTGTAAATATTTGTTCGTGATCTTTTCCTTTTTTTTTGTTTATGTAATATTTAGGTAACGGTAATTTTAGTTTTTGTAAATGTTCTTGTAAAGTTGTTTTATAATCTTTAAAATTATTTTTAATATTTAAATTTTTTTTAAAAAATAATATCTCAATTATTTTTTCTACTATATTAATATTTTTACTATCTGTAAATATAGCTCCTATTATTGATTCTACAGTATTTGCTAATATTGATTTTTTATATTGACCTTTCATTTTAATTTCTCCTTGTCCTAATAGGATATATTTATTTAATTCTAATTTTTTTGCTATTTTAAATAAATTTTTTTTGTTTACTAAATTTGCTCTTATTCTTGTCATAAATCCTTCTGTTTTATTTAAAAATTTATAATATATTTTTTTAGTTATTATAAAATTTAATATAGAATCTCCTAAAAATTCTAATCTTTCATTATGTAATGTACTATAGCTTCTATGTGTTAATGATAAAATTAGAGTTTTTTGGTTTGTGAATTTATATTTAATTTTTTTTTCTAAACAATTTATTATTGTCATAAAATTAGTTAATATATTTTTCCTATTCTTTTAAATCTAAATCCTGTAGGTCAATTATTTTCTTGTTTTTCAAAACTCATTCATATATATTCTGCTTTTCCAATTATTAAATTTTTATGTACAAATCCCCAATATCTACTATCTTCACTATTATCTCTATAATCTCCTAAAACAAAATATGTATCTTTTGGAATTATCCATATATTTTCTTTTTTAAAATTATTTTTTTTAAAAAAATTATCTTTGTTTGATAAAAATAATATTTTGTGTTTCTTATTTTTTATAAATTCTGTTTTTTCTTTTAGAAAAAGAAATTTTGAGTTTATAAATTTAGAATAAATATTTTCATTAATGTTTCAAAAATATTCTTCTATATTATCTTGATTAATTTTTATTTCTTCTAAAAAATTACTATTTTGTTTTTTAGAGTACTTAAATATATTATTTTGATAACAATATTCTGTTTTATTGTTTAAACATGGATGATATATTTTAATTTCTTTAGTATTTTCATTATAATATATTTTATCATTAGGTAAGCCTACGACTCTTTTTATATAATTAAGTTTTTTATTTTTGGGATATCTAAAAACAATTATATCACCATATTCAGGTTTTCATGTGTTTATAATAGAATTAAATGTTATTGGGTTTAAAATATTATATTTAAATTTATTTACTAATATTAAATCTCCTATTAAAAGAGTTGGCATCATTGATGCTGATGGAATTTGAAAAGGTTCATAAATAAATGATCTAAATATAAATATTATTAATAATGTAATAAATATTTCTTTAGATACTTTATATAAGTATATTTTTTTTTTTTTATATATAAAAAAGTGAATAATTTTATTTATGATTAATATTGTTCCAGTTAATGTTATTAATGATATTAATATTATATTATATATATAATTCATTTTTTTATTTTTATATTTTAAATGTTTTTAGAAAAATATTTGATGATATAGATATATTACCTATTTTTTTCATTTTTTTTTTTCCTATTTTTTGTTTTTGTAATAATTTTCTTTTTCTAGATATATCTCCTCCATAGCATTTTTCTGTTACATTTTTTCTTAATGCTTTTACTATATTTGTTGAAATTATTTTATTATTACATAATGCTTGTATTTTAATTTCAAATTGTTTTTGTTGTATATTATCTTTAATGATTTTAGTGATTTTTTTACTATAGTTTTTTACTATACTGTTATGTAGTAATATAGAAAAACTTTCTATTTTTTTATTATTTATATTAATGTTTAATAATTTTATATTAGATGTTTGATATTTTAAAAATTTATATTCAAATGATGCATATCCTTGAGAAATAGATTTTATTTTGTCACTAAAATTTGTTATTATTTCGTTTATTGGTATTTCATATTGTAATATAATGTTATTTTTAATGAATAAAATTTTTTTTTGTTTACCTCTTTTATTAATACATAATTGAATTATTTTACCTAAATATTTTTGTGGTGTTATTATGTTACATTTACATATTGGTTCTTGAATTTCTTTTGTTAAATTTTTACTTGGTATTTTAATGGGATTATTTATATAAATTATTTTATTTTGTTTATTTATAATTTTATATATTACAGTGGGAGGTGTTATAATAATATCTATTTTATATTCTCTTAATAATCTTTCTCTAATTATTTCCATATGTAAGATACCTAAAAATCCACATCTAAATCCACATCCTAATATTGAAGAATTTTCTTGTTTATATATTAATGATGAATCATTTAAACTTAATTTTTCTAATGATTTTTTAAAATTTAAAAATTCATTGTTTTTTTTTGGATATAATCCTGCATATAATTGAGGTGAGATTTTTTTAAATTTTTTTAATTTTTTTTTTGATGGGTTATTAAATTTTGTTATTGTATCTCCTATGTTTATAGAATATATTTTTTTTATATTACAGGATATTCATCCTACTTCACCACAGTATAGATTATTAAGTTTTTTTTTTTCTGGAGTATTTATATAAATATTTTCTATAGTATAATTTTTATTACTATTTATTAATTTAATTTTTTCGTTGTTTTTTATAAAACCATTTTTAATTTTTATTAAAAAAAAAACACCTAAATAGTTATTAAAATATGAGTCTATAATTAGTGCTTGTAATGGTGATATGTTTTTTCCTTTAGGAAAGGGAATTTTTTTAATTATTTCAATAATAATTTTATTTATACCTATATTTTTTTTAGCTGAACATAAAAAAATTTTTTTTTTTTTAATATTTAATACTTTTCTAATTTTATTTTTTATTTTATTTAAATTTTCATTAAAAATATCTATTTTATTAATTATTATAATGATTTTAAGTCCTAGTTTTTTAGCCATGTTGTAATTAGCTATTGTTTGCGCTTGTATTCCTTGAGTAATATCTATTAATAATAATGCTCCTTCACATGCATAAAGTGATCTTGATACTTCATAAGAAAAATCTGTATGTCCTGGTGTGTCTATTAAATTAAATTTATATTTTATATTTTTATATTTATATTTTAAACATACACTTTGTGCTTTAATAGTGATTCCTTTTTCTTGTTCTAAATCCATGGAATCTAATATTCTTTGTTTGTTTTTTTTTATTTTTTTACCTGTACATATTTCTATTATTCTATCTGAAAATGTTGATTTTCCATGATCTATATGTGCTATAATAGAAAAGTTTCTTATATTTTTTTGCATATATAATAAATATTTTTATTTTAATAATTATTATATTATATATTTATATTATTTATAATAATATATTATATATTAATTAAATTTTAAATTAATGTTTAAATTGAATATGAATAATATAGTTACAAGATTTGCTCCAAGTCCTACTGGTTATTTGCATATTGGTAATATTCGTACAGCATTATATTCTTGATTATATGCGAGAAAAAACAATGGTAAATTTATTTTACGTATTGAAGATACTGATTTAAATAGATATAAAAAAAAATATGTTGATTATATATTTTATATATTAGAATGATTAGGATTATATTGAGATGAAACACCTTATTATCAGTCTGAAAGATTAGATTTATATAAAAGTATAATTAATGAAATGTTAAATAAAGATTTAGCTTATAAATGTTATTGTTCAGTTGATAGATTAAATAAATTACGTGAATTATGTATCAAAAGTAAAAGAAAACCATTTTATGATGGTTGTTGTAGAGATAAATTTTTAAATTATAAAAATAATTTACCTTATGTTGTGAGATTCAAAAATTCTAAATTTGGATATATTGTTTTTAAAGATTTAGTTTTTGGAAAAATAAATATTAGTAATTTGAATTTAGATGATATTATTATACAAAGGTCTAATGGATTACCAACTTATAATTTTTGTGTAATTGTAGATGATTATTATATGAATGTTAGTCATGTTATTAGAGGAGAAGATCATTTAAGTAATACTCCCAAACAAATTAATATATTAAATTCTTTAAATTATTTAATACCTATTTATGTACATTTACCTATAATTTTAGATATTAATGGTAAAAAATTATCTAAAAGAAATTCGGATTCTAATATTTTAAATTATATTAACAAAGGTTTTTTACCTGAAAGTATATTGAATTATTTATTACGTTTAGGTTGGTCTTATAAAAATTATGAAATTATTCATATACATGAAATGAAATATTTATTTGATTTATATAAATTAAATAAATCTCCATGTATTATGAATTATAGAAAATTAATTTGAATTAATAGATATTATATATCTACTATAAATAGTAAGAAATTAATTTTATATTTAAAAAATTTTTTTTTATTAAATAATATAAATTTAAATTATTTAAATAATTTTAATGAAATAATTAATTTTTATGTTAAAAGAAGTAATACTTTAAAAGATATAATGGATTTTTATTTAATTTTTAGTAATAATACTTATTTAAAAAATGGTATAAATTTTTTTTTAAATTATCTTAATAAAGATTCTTATAAAATAATTATTTATTTTCTAAAAAAAATTTCTAAACAAAAAAATTGATGTATTAAAAGTATTAATTATATTATTGATTTATTATTAAAAAAATTTTATTTTTTTAGTAAAAAAAAAATATTTACTATTTTAAGATTTTTTTTAACTGGATTAATAAATACACCTGAATTAAGTATAATAATTTTTTTTTTAAAAAAAAAAGAAATTCAATATAGATTGAATTATATTTTAAATAAAATATTTAAATTTATAAATTAAATATTTTTATTTTTTGATTTTTTAATTATTTTGTTTAATAATAGTAAATTTTTTATATTTTTTTTATTATTTGTGTATTTAAGTATAGATTTAATTTTCTTATTATTTAAATTATTATTATATTTTTTTAATTCATTTTTTTTTATATAAATAAATTTTTTAAATTTATTTATTTTTTCGCTTAAATATTTAGATGTATTTATTCCAATGTTTGGTATTGATAATGAATATATAAGATTTTTTAGTTTAATATTTTTTACAGAAAAAGTTATTGATTGAATAATTTTATTTGATAGTTTTTCTTTTATTCTTTTAATGAATGAAAAATCTTTTTTTGATAAAGATAAAATATCTATTGCGTTTTTAATTTTTTTATTTTTGATTAATTTTTTAATTGTTTTTTTTCCTATTCCTTTTATATTAAATCCATTTTTTGATATAAAATTTATAATTGTATTTTTTAATTGTGTAGGACATGAAAAATTAAAATAACATTTTGGTACGTTTTCATATATATTTATTTTTTTTTTACATGAAGGACATTTTTCAGGAATAATGATTTTTTTTTTTTTTTTTTCTTTTATTACTTTATAAATAGAAGGAATAACATCTCCTGATCTTTGTATTATTATTTTATTATTTATATTTAATGATAATTTTAATAAATAATTTAAATTATATAAATTTATTTTTTTAATTTTTGTTCCTCCTAATTTTATAGATTTAATTATTCCTATAGGAGTAATAATTCCATTTTTTCCTACTTTAAGTTTTATTTTTTTAATTTGAGTAATTTTTTTTTTTGTAGGAAATTTTAATGCTATACTTCATTTATTAAATTTATTACTATTTCCTAAATTTTCTTGTATTTTTTTATTGTTTATTTTAATTATTATTCCATCTATATCAAATTTAATTTTTTTTCTTATTTTATTAATTTTTTTATAAAATGAAATAATTTTATTAAATGATGTTAATGTTTTTGTTTTTTTTTCTATACTGAATCCTAATTTTTTAATTTGTTTTAAACTTTCATATTGAGTTTTATATATATATCTTATATTATTTATAATAATATCATATGCTATAAATGATAGTTTTCTTTTTTTAATTATTTTATTATTTGTTTGTCTTATTGTTCCTGATACTAGATTTCTGCTATTAGAGAACTTTTTTTTTTTATTTATTTTTAAAAAATTTTTTTTATTTATATATAATTCTCCTCTGATTTCTAATTTTTTAATTTTTTTATCTGTTTTAATAAATTTTGGTATTGATTTTATATAATTAATATTTTTTGTTATATTTTCTCCATAACTTCCATTACCTCTTGTTAATGATTTATATAAATTATTATTTTTGTAAATTAAACTTATTGCTATACCATCTATTTTAAGTTCACAACAAAATTTTGTTTTATAATATTTTGATTGTATTTTTTTTATAAATTTATTGATTTGATTTTTAGAATATGAATTTTTTATGGATAGCATTGGTAAAGAATGTTTATTTATTTCTAATGTTTTTTTAAAAAAATATTTTATTTGTTTTGTTGGAGATGTTGTTAATTGATATTGAGTAAATTTTTTTTCTAACTTTTCAAGTTTTTTTAATAAAATATCATATTTTTCGTCTTTAATTAAATTTTTATTTTTATTTAAATAATAGTATGTATATTTATTGATTTTTTTTTTTAAATTTAATATTTTTTTTTTTATTTTATTATTACACATATATATAATATAGTTATTAATATTTTTATACCTAAAATGTTATATATTTTATAAAATTTTATTTAAATATATATTTTAAAAAATATTTTTATTAATTATAAAAATATTTAAATTATTTTAATATTTATTAAAGCATATTTTCATATATATATGATTTATTTTTTTTTAATTTTGTTTGTTTATTTTTTATTTAATAATATAAAAAATTTTTTTATATTTCAATTTTTATTCCTTTATTTATTATTATTAATATTAATAATATTATTTTTTGTAATTATTGTATATATAATGTTTTATAACTTTTATATTAGTAGAAAATATTTATTTTCATATAAAATATGATTGAAAATTATTTTTTGTATAAAATTAAATAAAGAAAGTGTTTTAAGTTTTTTAAAATATAAAAATTATGTTTTTAATTTTTGTTTTCATAAAACTAACATTCCTCCTGTTTTTTTTAAAAAGATTTTTTTTTTTAAAAATAATAAAAAACTAATTTCATCTTTAATTAAAGATATTAATTGTTCTACTAAAAGTATATATATTATATTTTATATTTTAGAGTCATGTGCTTTTTTAGATAAAGTTTTATTATCTTTAGTAAAAGCATCACATAGAGGTGTTGTTTGTAAAATTATATTAGATTCAATAGGAAGTATAAAATTTTTTAAAACTATTTGGCCTAAAATTATGATAGATGCTGGTATAGAATTAGTAGAATCGTTTAAATTTAGTTTTTTAAATTTTATATTTAATAGATTAGATCTTAGACAACATAAAAAATTTATTTTAATAGATTCAAATATTACTTATATAGGTAGTATGAATTTAATAGATTCAAATAACTTTAAGAAGTATTTGAATTTAGGTAAATGAATAGATTTAATGATTAAAATAAAAGGAAGTTTTCTTTTACAAATTATGAAATTAATATTTTCTTATGATTGAGAATTAGAGACAGGAGTATGTATATTAAATAAAAATTTTTTTTTAAATTTTAAAAATATATATATGAACAAAAAAAAAAAAATTTCTAAAATAATACAAGTAGTTAATTATAGTTTTGGTTTACCTAAAGATTTAATTCATAAATCTTTATTAAATATTATTTTTTCTGCAAAAAAAAGATTAGTTATAACAACACCTTATTTTGTTCCTACGAAATATTTATTAGATGCAATTTTTATGATTGCAAAAAAAGGAATAAATGTAAAAATAATTATACCTAATAAGAATGATTCTTTTTTATTGTATTTAGTTAATAATGTTTTTTTAAAATATTTATTATTAAAAAATATACAAGTGTATATTTTTAAAAATGGTTTTTTACATACTAAAACTATATTAATAGATCATAATATTAGTATAATAGGTTCTATTAATTTTGATATTCGTAGTATTTTATTGAATTTTGAAATAGCATTAATAATAGATAATATTAGTATAAATAAAAGGTTATATAATATTAATAAAAAATATATTTCTCAATCTAAATTAATTAATAAAAATAATTTTAAAAATAAATTTGTTATTAAAAATATTTTAAGTAATTTTTTTTATATATTTAATTCTTTATTGTAAATAGATACATTATTAATGTATTTAGGAATATTTAGAAATTTTATATTTAAATTAAATTTTTTTTTTATTCATAGACTTAATTTTTTTATACCTCATATTTCTGAAACATGATGTCCTAGTATAATGATATTTATTTTGTATTCTTTTGATAAATATATTGTTTTTTCAGATATTTCACCTGTTATATATGTATCTATTTTATAAACTAAAATCGACTTTTCTAAAAAGTTTTCTCCTGATCCTGAACATATACCTATTTTATAAATATTTTTATTTTTACTTTTTATGTAGTTAAAATTTTTGATTTTTTTTTTAATATTTTGTATTAGATTGTTTTTTTTTATTTTACCTATTAGTACAGGAAAATTTAGTTTAGGTAGTTTTTTTATTGTAATATTAAATTTTTTTGCTAATTCTACATTATTACCAATTTTATTATGTATATCTAGTGGTAGATGTCATGTATATATATTAATATTTTTTTTTAAAATTTTATATATATATTTTCTTTGTATTCCTTTTATAGAAAAATTATTATTTATAATAATACCATGATGAGCTATTATAGCATCTAATTTATTATTTATTTGTTTTATTATTTGTTTGTTTATTGTTACACATGTGATTATATTTTTTATATTTTTTTTACCTTCTATTTGTAATCCATTTATTGTATAGTCTTTAATTGAGTTTTTATTTAATAAAAATTTATTAATTTTTTGTTCTAATTTATAATTATTCATTATAATATTTTTATATTTTAAACGGAGGCAGAGAGATTCGAACTCTCGAACGATAACGTTGACGATTTTCAAGACCGTTGCCTTAAACCACTCGGCCATACCTCCTAATGTTTATATAATATTTTAATTTATTTTTTTGTATCTGTAAATTATTTTAGTTTATTATAGTTCCTTTGTTTTTTTTATTAATTATATTATATAAATAATTTTTTTTATTTATATTATATATATATATTGGTAATTTGTATTGTTTAGCTAAATATAATGAATTTATATCCATAATTTGTATTTTTTTATCTATTATTTCTTGATATGATATTTTTTTAAAAAATTTATTATTTGTGTTTTTTTTAGGATCTTTATTGTATACACCATTAACTTGTGTGGCTTTTATTAATATATCTGCATTAATTTCTATTGATCTTAAGCAAGAAGCAGTATCAGTTGTAAATAATGGTGTTCCTAAACCTGATGCTACTATTAAAATTTTATTATTTTTTATAATATTTATAGCATTTTCAATATTATATAAATCACATATTTGTGGTATATAAATTGTTGACATAATAATTGTTTTAATTTTTTTTGAATTTAAATATTTAGATAAAATTAAACTATTTATTATAGTTGATACCATACCTATTTTATCTGCAGTTATTTGATCTATATTTATTTTTTTATAATCTCTTCCTCTAAATATATTTCCTCCTCCTATTACTATACATATTTGTGTTTTTAGTTTAAAAATTTTCTCTATTTCTTGAGTTAGATAATTTAAAATATTTTTATTAAAGATTTTTTTTTTATTTTTTAAAGATTCACCACTAATTTTTAATACTATACGTTTATACATTTTTTTTTATTTCTAATCTTTTAAATTTTAAAATATTTATTTTATTTTTTTTAATATATTCTTTAATAGTAATTCTATTATTAAATAAAAATTTTTGTTCTTTTAAAGACATATTTTTTATTTTTTTTTTGAGTTTTTTATTTAAGATTTGTTTTTTTATATTTATATTTTTTATTAATATTTTTTTTTTTTCTCTTTTAATTATTTCTTTTGGTATATCTGTTGGTTTAATACATATAGGGTTCATAGCAGCTATATGCATAGCTATTTTATTAATTTTTTTATTATTTAAATTATTATTTTTAGTTTTAATTTTAATTATTACTCCTATTTTGTTATTATTATGTATATAAATACCTATATGTTTTCCTGTATATATATATATTTTTTTTATATTAATGTATTCATTGAATTTATTTGATAAATAATTTTTTTTTATTTTAAAATATTTATTAATTTTTTTAAGTGTTATTTTTTTTTTTTTAAAAGAGTAATTTATTATTTTTTGATTAAATTCTAAAAAATATTTGTTTTTTGATACAAAATCTGTTTCGCAGTTGGTTTGTAATAAAACTGCTATGTTTTTTTTAATATTTCCAATTATTATTCCTTCTTTAGAATGTTTTTTTTTAGTATATTTTTTTTTTTTGATATATATTAAAGATTTTTCTATATTAAAATTATTTTTTTTTAGTATTTTACAACATTTTGTTATACTTATTTGTGTTAATTTTCTTAGTTTTTTTATTATTTCTATATTATTTTTCATTTTTATAATAAAATTTATACTATATTACTATAAATAGTATTTAAATATCATTTAATGGATTTAAATGAATCATCATTACCTGGAATAATATTATTTATATTTTCTGGATTTGTATTTGTATCTACAATAGCAAAAGTTTCTATTTTTAATTGTTTTGCTTCTTTTATGGATAAATGTTCATAATTAGCATCTATTACAAATAATGCATCTGGCAATCCTCCCATATTTTTAATTCCATTAAAATTATTTTTTAATTTTTTTAATATTCTCTTTTTTATTAAAATTTCTTTTTTTACTAATTTGTTGAGTAAACCTTTTTTATATTGATATTCTAATTCTTTTAGAAATTTAATTGATTTTTTTACAGTTTTTCAGTTTGTCAACATTCCTCCTAATCAACGATTATTAACGAAAAATTGATTACATTTCTTTGCTGTTTTTTTAATTATTTTACTTGCTACTTTTTTAGTTCCTACAAATAAAATTTTTTTTTTTTCTTGATTTATTTTTTTTAATTTTATTAATGCGTTATTTAAAAAAAAAATTGTTTTATCTAAATTTATAATATGTATTTTATTATATTTGGTATATATATATGGTTTCATTTTAGGATTTCAGTGTTTTGTTTGATGTCCAAAATGTATACCTGCTTTAATCATTTCTTTTATTGAAAATTTTATCATTTTATCCTTATAATTAGAAAATAATCATTTTATATATTATTATATATAAAATAAGTTTTGTAATATATATTTAAAAATTTTAATTTGAGTTTTTTATAAAATTATGAATAAATTAATTAAGTCTTTTAAAGATATTAAAAATATTAAATTAGTTAGCAATATAATAAATGATATTTTTTTATATATAAGTAATTATGTTAAATCTGGTATTTCTACTGGTGAAATTAATGATATTTGTCATGAACGTATAATAAAATTTCATAATGCTTATCCTGCTACATTAAAATATATGGATTTTCCTAAATCTATTTGTACTTCAATTAATGATGTGGTCTGTCATGGTATTCCTAAATATGATGATATTTTAAGGAGTGGTGATGTTATAAATATTGATATAGCTATATGTAAAAATAATTATTATTCTGATGCTTCTAGAATGTTCTTTATAGGGAAACCTAATAAATTAACATATAAATTGTGTTGTGTAGCAAAAAAAAGTATTTATTTAGCTTTAAATTATGTAAAAGATGGTAATAAATTAAATTTAATAGGTAAAACTATACAAAATTATGTAAATAAAAATGGTTTTTCTGTAGTTAAAAATTATGGAGGACATGGAATAGGAAAAAATTTCCATGAAGAACCTTTTGTTTTACATCATACTAATGATAGTAATTTTATTTTAAGATCTGGTATGATATTTACAATTGAACCCATGATAAATATAGGTGCACCTGATACTAAGTTAATGAATGATGGTTGAACAGTTAAAACTGTAGATGGTAGTATTTCTGCACAATATGAGCATACCATATTGGTTACTAAAGATGGTTATGAAATTTTAGTATAGTTATTTTTTATTATTGTATATTTCTTTAATTTCTTTTTTTAATAGAAAGAGAATTTTTTTATTTTTTTTATTATTTAAAAGGAAATTATTTTTATTAAATAAAAATTTTTTTATGTATTTTTTTTTAATTAACATTTTAGTATAAAAAATATTTTCTTTATTTATATTAAAATCTTTTATTTTATATAATTTTTTAATATTTTTATTTATAAAATTTTGTATAGAATTTATTTTGTGATCTATAAAGTGTTTTTTACCATCTATATCTCTGGTAAATCCTCTTATATTATAATCTATAGTTATAAGATGAGATTTTAATTTTTTAATTACATAATTTAATATTTTTAATGGAGATATGAGACCACATGTAGATATTTCTATATCTATTCTAAATGTACATATTTTTCTTTTTGGGTGGCTTTCAGGATAAGTGTGAACACATACATGACTTTTATTTAAATGAGCTAATAAAGTTTTAGGAACAATATTATTTTTTTTAATTATTTTTTCACTTATTAATATAGCTACACTTGCTCCTTTAGGATCATAATCTTGTTTAGCTATATTTAAAATTTTAGCTCCTATAATATGACAAATTTTTTTTAATATATTTTCTAATATTTCTGAGTTATATTTTTTATCTATATATTTTATATATTTTTTTTTCATATTATTAGAATTACTATAAAATATATTATAAATACAAAAATTTAAATTTTTAGTTAAATTATTAAATCCATGTAATTTTATTTTTTTCAATTTTTCACCATTTAATTATTTTTTAAAAAAATTAATTTATTTGATCTATTATAAATTGTGGTAAATAAAAACTTCCTATATGTATATATGGATTATAATATTTGAAATTATATTTATATTGATTTTTTATTATGTTATTATTTTTATTTTTAATATTTATTTTATTTGATGCTATTATAAATAATATATTACCCCCATAATATGTTGGAACAGCAGCTTGATATATTTCAGTAAATTGGAATATTTGTTTAATTATTTTATATGAATTAATAACATTTTTTTTTTGTAACATAAAAATACCATTTTGTATTACAAATATACCATTTTTACTAAGCGAATTTTTGCATTTTTGAAAGAATTTTTCTTGAAATAAAATTTTTCCTGGTCCTATTGGATCGGTACCGTCTACTATAATAATATCAAATTTTTTATCGTTTGTTTTAAGAAAATTAATTCCATCTTGGATAAATATTTTAACTCTTTTATCTTTGAAAGAGTTTTGATGTATATTAAATAAATATTTTTTTGAACATTCTATTATTTTTTTGTCTATTTCTACTAATGTTATTGATTTAATGTATTTAAATTTTATTATTTGTTTTAAACAACCTCCATCTCCTCCTCCAATTATTAAAATATTTTTTGGTTTTTCATAAATAAATATTGGTACTAAACATATCATTTCATGGTATATAAATTCATCTAATTCGGTGGTTTGAATTACATTATTTATAGTTAATATTTTACCCAATATTTTATTTTGATAAATTTTAATTTTCTGAAATTTAGTTTTTTTATAATAAATAATATTATTAACTTTAATAAATTGACCTAGGTTATTATATAATTTTTCTAAAAAATATTTATTGTTTTTCATATTTTTGAAATAATGTTTTTTTTAAAAGAGTATATTAATTTATATTTTTTTTTTTTTAATTTCTGATAATACTTTACAATCTATACATAATTTTGCTGTTGGTTGAGCTTCTAATCTTTTAATACCTATTTCTGTACCACAGATATCACAATATCCAAAATTATTTTCTTTTATTTTTTTAATTGTGTTTTTAATTTTATTAATTAATTTTCTTTCTCTGTCTTTATTAATTAAATTAAAAGTAAATTCTTCTTCTTGCACTGCTCTATCTATTGGGTCTGGAAAATTTGTATTTTCTTTATTTTTTATAAAGTGTTTGTTTTGAGTTTTTATTATTAATTGTTTGTATAATGCATATAATATTTTTTTAAAATGGTTAATTTGTAATTTATTCATATATTTTTCATTAATTTGTTTTTTATAAGGTTTAATTCCAGCAATATCTAATATATTTAGAGATATATTTTTTTTATTTTGTCTAACGTACATACTTTTCATATATTTAAATTTTTAAAAAAAATAATTTATTTTTTTAAATCAACTATTTTATCAAATATTAATTTTGATTTTTTGGATTTTTTATTAAATTTAAAATAACCTTCTCTTTCTAGTTGAAAAGATTTATCTTTATATTTTAAGATGTTTTTTTCAATATATCCATATTTTATTTTAATAGAATTTTTATTTATTTTAGATAAAATATTATTTTCTTTATCTGGATTTTTAAAATTAAATAATGGTTTATAAAATATAAATTTAGCTTTTAATATATCTTTATTGGATATTCAATGAATAAAAATTTTTTTCTTTTTAAGTTTAAAGTTTTTACCTATATATTTGCATTTAATATAAGATATTTTTTTATTATCATCTTTAATTATTTTTTTTAATTTAATTAATCCTATATATTTTAATATAATTTTATTATCTATGATTAAATTATTTTTATATTTATTTTTTAGATCTCTGTAATCTATATATATTTGGTTAGAAAAAAAAATTTTTCTTTTACCCATTTTTTTATTAAATGGATGATTGTTTATATAAATTTTTAAATGGTGTTTTTTTTTAATATTAGTAATAATTAATTTAATTGGATTAATTATTCCTATGATTCTTTTGGTATTAATATTTAATTCTTTTCTTAATGAATTTTCTAAAATAGATATATCTATAATATTTTCTTGTTTGCTTATGCCTAATAATTTACAAAAATTTCTTATTGATTTTGGTGTATAACCCTTATTTCTCATTCCAGATATGGTTAATAATCTAGGATCATCTCATGTATTAATTATTTTGTTTTTTATTAATTGTTTTATTTTTCTTTTAGAAGTTATATTGTATGTGATATTTAGTTTAGAAAATTCATATTGTTTAGGATGATGTCTAATACTTATATTTTTTAATATTCAGTTATATAAAACTTTATTGTTTTGAAATTCTAATGTACATATTGAATGAGTTATTTTTTCTATTGAATCTGCAATACAATGTGCGAAATCATATGTTGGATATATATATCATTTATTTTTTGTTTTTGGATGTGTTTTTTTTTTTATTCTATATATTATTGGATCTCTCATAATTATATATTTAGATTTCATATCTATTTTAGCTCTTAAACACATTTGTTTTTCATTTATAAATCCATATTTCATTTGTTTAAATAAATATATATTATCTTTTATTTTTCTATTTCTAAAAGGACTTTCTATACCTGGTTTTTTAAATGTTCCTCTGTATTTTTTTATTTTTTCGATTGATAACTCATCAACATAGGCTAATTTTTTTTTAATTAATTCTATTGCATATTTGTAATATATATTAAAATAATCCGAAGAGTATTTTTCTTTGTTATGCCATTTAAAACCTAATCATTTAATATCTTTTTTAATGTTTTTTATGTATTTTTTTTTTTCAGTATTTGGATTTGTATCATCAAAACGTAAATAAAATTTACCTTTAAATTTTTTTGATATTTTGTAATTTATATATATTGATTTTACGTGACCTATATGTAAATATCCATTAGGTTCTGGTGGAAAGCGAGTAATTATTGTTTTGTATTTTTTTTCTTTTATGTTTTTATTTATAATTTTATAAATAAAATTATTTTTAATGTGTGTCATTTATGTTCACAATTTTTTATATATATAAATTTATATTATTTTAATAAATTCTTTATTAATTTTATTAATATTGTTTTTTTTGTTATCTACAAATCTGTACTTTATAATTTTTTGATTTTTAATTCCTATATTATAACCAAATTGTTTTTTTTTAATTAATTGAATAGCAAAATATCCCATACGTTTAGCTAATATTCTATCCATAGGAGATGGGTTACCACCTCTTTGTATATGTCCTAAAGATATTGCTCTAGTTTCTTTTTTGGTATATTTTTCTATTTTTTTTGAAATATTATGTATATTACATATGTTTTCTGTAATTATAATTATTAAATTATTTATACCTTTATTAATTTTTTTTTTAACTTTATTAATTAATTTTTTTTCTTCAAAATGTATTTCAGGTATTATTACGTATTTACATGAACTTGCTAATGCAGATGATAAAGCTAAAAAACCACATTTCTTTCCCATTACTTCTATTATAGATATTCTTTTATGTGATAAATTTGTATCTTCAATTTTGTCTATACATTCAACTATAGTATTTAATGCAGTAAAACAACCTATTGTATAATCTGTACCATATATATCATTATCTATTGTACCTGGTATTGTGATACATGGTAAATTCATTTTCATTAATTTTTCAGCACCAATGTAAGATCCTTCTCCTCCTATAACTATTAATGCTTCTATTTTTTTGTTAATATTTTTTATTATTTTTTCTCTTATTTTATATTCTTTTAATTCTGGAAATCTAGATGATCCTAAAATTGTTCCTCCTTTATTATGAATATTTAGTATTTTTTTATATTTTAATAATTTTATTTTGTTATTATATAATCCTTTATAACCATCATAAATTCCATAAATTTCAAAATTATTTTTTATACCTGTTTTTACTATATTATATATAGCTGTATTCATACCCGGAGAATCTCCTCCGCTTGTTAATACTCCAATTTTTTTTATCATATATATTTTTATTTCTTAAATATAAATATTATTTATCTTATATGTATGTATTATTATTTTGAGAATTATACTACTATTTGAGAATAATTTAAATCTATAATTTATTTTTTATTTATTTATATATATATTAAAATAATATAATGTTATTTAAAAAAATAATTTGTGTATAATTTTTATGTGTAAAAAAATATTATATTAAATTATTTTTCATAAAATTTATATGAATAATATTATAATTTAATAATTAATAATTTTTATATTTTGGTTGATAATATTAAAATGTTTATTCAATTTTTAGGTACAAGTGCTGGATCTCCTAGTATAAATAGAAATGTAACTAGTATAGCTTTAATAATAAATGATTTTAATTTTTATGAAGTTTGGTTATTTGATTGTGGAGAGTCAACTCAAAATCAAATATTACGTACTTCTATCAAATTAAGTAAAATTAGTAAGATATTTATTACTCATATGCATGGAGATCATATATTTGGTTTACCAGGTTTATTGACTAGTAGATCAATTAATAATTCTAAAGATTTATTAGAAATATATGGATGTAAAGGAATAAAATATTATGTAGAAATGTCTTTAAAAATTAGTCATTCATTTATTAGTTTTCCTTTAAATATTATAGAAATAAATGAAGGAGAAATATTTAATAATAGCAAGTATAGAGTAGTTTCTTTTTCTTTAAATCATTCATTAGAATGTTATGGTTTTCGTATTGAAGAAATTGATAGAGTAGGACATTTGAATGTTAAAAAATTAATTTCTGATGGTATTAATCCTGGTCCTATATATAAATTTTTAAAATTTGGAAAGAAAATTTTATTAAGTAATGGTAAATTTATAGATGGAAAAAAGTATTTAGGACCTAAAATAAAAGGAAAGAATATAGTTATATTAGGTGATACAGCTCCTATAGATTTAAGTAAATATAATTTTTTATATAAAGCTGATATTTTGATACATGAATCTACTTTAGATAGTAGTATGTGTAAAAAAGCTAATTTGAGAGGTCATTCTACTAATATTCAAGCTGCATTGTTAGCTAAAGAATGTTGTGTAAAAAAATTAATTATGACTCATTTTAGTTTAAGATATACAAAATTTATACATTTTAAAAATATTTTAAAAGAGTGTTTGGTTTTATTTCCTAATATTAAAATAGCTTATGATTTTTCTATTTTTAAAATATAATTTGCATATATATTTTATTATATATATGTATATATTATTTAGTATAATACTAAATATAACGTCTTCTATTCTATGTAAATAGAATAATATTCTACTTAAAATTATTATTTTAAATAAATAAATTATAATTTTATTATTTTTTTTTTTTTTGGATAAAACTTTGATTCAAAAATATGCAAACATTGTATGTCCTGAAGGAAAAGAACTATCTGTTTTATTTTTTCATTTTTTTTTTAATCAAATTGGTATGTAGTTTTTAAATATTTTGTTTGTTTTAAAGTTTATATATGTATATGGTCTTTTTATATATGTATATTTTTTTATATATTTTTTAGTTGTTATTAACATAAATGGAACAATTGTAGTAATTATTAATATAATATATTTTTTTTCTTTACTGATATATATTAAGTATATTATAAGAAATATGTGTATTACTAAAATTAATGGAATTTTAATTAATTTATTTACAAAATAAATTATATTTAATAAATTTCAATATAAATTTATATTTTGTGTAAGGAAAAATTCTTTTTTAATTTTTATTAAATATATAAATAATATTATATATATAATATTTTTAATATATTTTTTTATATTTATTGTAATCATTTTATAGTTTTATTTATTATTTATATTGATTTTTTTTATTATATTAAATTTGTATTTAAATTTAATTTTTTTTATAAAATATTTTGTAAAATTTTCTTTTTTTGTATATAAAAATAATAGATTTTTGTTTTTTATTTTTTTAGTTGTTTTGAAAAATTTTTTAATTTTTTTTTTTATTTTATTAATATTATCTATATATTTTATTTTTTTTTTAAATATTTTATTAAATTCTTTTTTTAGGAAACTAAAATGTGTACATCCTATTATTATAGTATCTGGTAATGTTGTTTTATTTATAATATTATTAAATATTTCTTTTATTTTTTTAATATTGTAATATTTTGTTTTTATTTTTTTTTCTGCATATTTTACTAGATTTGAAGAGTATTTTTTTTTTATTATAAATTTAGGTAAACTATTAATAATTTGGTTTACATAATTTGAATTTATAGTTATATATGTACCTATTAGTAATATATTTTTGTTATTTGTTATTTTAGTTGATTTTTTAATTGCTGGAAATATACCTATTATTTTAAATCTAAATTTTTTTTTTAAATATTTTAATGTAACTATACTAGCGGTATTACATGCAATAATTAAAATTTTTATTATATATATTTTTGTAAAATATTTTATTATTTTAAATAATCTTTTTGCTATATATACATAATTTTTATTACCGTATGGAAATTTTTTATTATCCATTAAATAAATAAAGTTTATGTTTAATGGAATATATTTTTTAATTTTTTTAAATATAGAAAGTCCTCCTATACCAGAATCTAATAAAATTAAACTATTCTTATTTGTATTTATCATTTTATTTTATATTTATAAATTAATATAATTTTATTTTAAAAAATTAATAATATATTTATACTTTATATATTATAATATATTTTAATTAAATAAATTTTGTTTAATTATATATTTATAATTAATTAAGGAAAAGATATGTATAAAGTTGGGATTTTTTTTGGTAGTGATACAGGTAATACTAAAAGAATTTCATATTATATTTTAGATAAAATGAGTAGATGTTTTACAACTAAGGTTTTAAATATATCTCATAGTTCTATAAATGATTTTTATGATTTTGATGTATTAATTCTAGGAACTTCTACTTGATATTGTGGTGAATTGCAGTATGATTGAGATGATTTTTTGAGTAATTTTAGGAAAATTAATTTTTCTAAAAAGATAATTGCTTTTTTCGGTTGTGGTAATCAAGAAGATTATGGGGATTTTTTCTGTGATGGAGTAAGTAAATTATATAATATAGTGATTAAAGATAATCCTATAATAGTGGGTTATTGACCTGTACTAAATTATAAGTTTATTTCTTCAAAAAGTTTATTTAATAAAAATTATTTTTTAGGATTAATGTTAGACGAAGAATATCAATTAGAATTCACTGTTAAAAGAATAAACATTTGAACTTCTAAATTGATTTTAGAAATTATGTATTCATTATGTTAAGAATTAATATTTTTTTTTTAAAAAAAATTTTTTTTTATTTTTTAATTTTTTTTTCATTTTCTAAAAATATTTTATCTTGTAATTTAAATTCTAAACCTAAAATTTTTGTTTTTTTTTCTCCTAGTAAAAAATTAGAAAATTTTTTAGTTAATATTATTTATCATGCTAATAAAGAAATATTAATTGCAGCTTATAATTTTACAAATAAAAATATTTTAAATGCTATTATAGATTCGTATTTTAAAGGTGTAAGAGTTAAAATTTTACTTGATGGTAAGAATAATTGTAAAAAAAAAAAATTATTAAATTTATTATTAAAACTTGGAATACCTTTTAGGTTAAATTATAGTTATAAAATTATGCATAATAAATTTTTAATTATTGATAATAATTCAGTAGAGACTGGTTCTTATAATTATACATTTTCTGCGTCTAAGTTGAATTCAGAAAATATAATTTATTTAAAATGTGTACCTAAAATTGCTGTTAAATATAAAAATGAATTTTTTAATTTGTGAAGAAAATCAAATTTTATGATTAAAAAAAAAAATTTAAAAAAGTAATAGTTTTTATTTAAATTATTAATTTATGAATTTAATGTTTTATTTTTAAAATTATTTTATAATTGTTTTTTATTTTTATAAAAAAGTATTATATAATTATATTTAATATTTTTTTTAAATAGGATATTGTATGTTTAAAATGAAAGATTTAGATTTATTAGGTAAGAGAGTTTTAATTAGATTAGATTTAAATGTTCCAATTAAAGATGGTGTAATAATTTCTGATAAAAGAATTAGATTGTCATTACCTACTATTAATTATGCTATTAAAAAAGGTGCTAAAGTTATTTTATGTACACATTTAGGTAGACCTAAAGAGGGTTTTTATAATATAGATTATTCTTTATATCCTATAGTTAAATATTTAGAAAAAAAGATAAATTTACCTATTAAATTTATTAAAAATTATTTGTATAAAGATATTGATTTTTTAAATTGTAAATATAATATTTTTATGTTGGAAAATGTACGTTTTAATTATGGAGAGTCTAGTAATAATAACAATTTATCTAAAAGGTATAGTGAATTATGTGATATATTTATAATGGATGCGTTTGCTACTGCTCATAGAATTCATTCATCTACTTGTGGGGTTATGAAATATGTTAAATCTTGTATGGGTCTTTTATTTTGTTCTGAGATAAATGCTTTATCTAAAGTTATGTTAAATCCTAAAAGACCTTTAGTATCTATTATAGGAGGAGCAAAAGTTTCTACTAAATTTAATGTATTAAATTTTTTAGCTAAATTTTCAGATAATTTAATTATAGGTGGTGGTATTTCAAATACATTTATTTCAATAGATAATTTTGTTGGTAAATCTTTACATGAGTCATCTTTTACTATTGAAGCAAAAAAAATACGTGATAAATATAATATTTATGTTCCGAAAGATTGTAGAGTAGGTAAAGAATTTTCTACTTCTTCTGTTTCTTATTTAAGAAATGTATCTGAAATTAAAGAAGATGAAGAAATTATGGATTTAGGTGATAAAACTATTAAATTTATATCTAATATTATATCAAGAGCTAGAACTATATTATGAAATGGACCGGTAGGAGTATTTGAATTTCCTAATTTTTCTAAAGGAACTAAATCTATTATTGATTCTATAGTAAGTAGTTGTGCTTTTTCTGTAGTTGGTGGTGGTGATACAATAGCAGCTTTAGAATTGTTTAAGTGTATTGATAAAGTTTCTTATGTATCTACTGGTGGGGGTTCTTTTTTAAAGTTTATTGAAGGTAATGAATTACCTGTGGTTTCTTTTTTAAAAGAAAATTTTATTTTATTTAAATAATTTTTCATTAAATTAATTAATTTTTTGTTTTTTATGTCTAAAATTATAAATTTTTTAAAGCCTGGTATTGTTAATGCTTCTGATATGTATAAAGTTTTTTCTATAATTAAAAAAAATAGAATTGCTTTAGTTGCAGTTAATTGTATTGATACTAATTCTATTAATGTTATTCTAGAATTATCTAGAAAATTAAATACTTTAGTTATAATACAATTTTCTTTTTCTGGTTCTGTTTTTTTGATTGGTAAAAATAATATAACAGATAATAATAAAGTTCATGCTGCTGTTGAAGGAGCAATTTTGGGAGCCAAATATGTATTTGAAGCTTCTAAATTTTATAAAGTACCGGTTATTTTACATACAGATCATTGTATTAAAGATAATTTATTATGAATTGATTCGTTATTAAAATATAATGAGGATTATTATGATTCTTATGGTTTTTCTTTATTTAGTTCACATATGATAGATTTATCTAATTGTAATATAAATGAAAATTTAAGAATTTGTAAATATTATTTAATCAAGTTTTTAAAATTAAATATTAATCTTGAAATTGAGTTAGGATGTACTGGTGGTGAAGAAGATGGATTAGATAATAGTAATATATCTCATGATAAATTGTATACTAATCCTAATGATGTTTTATATGCTTACAGAAAATTAATTAAAGTTAGTAAATATTTTACTATTGCAGCTTCTTTTGGTAATATACATGGAGTTTATAAACCTGAAATAGTTAATTTAAATCCTAAAATTTTATTTAAATCTCAAATGTTATTTAAAGACAAATATACTCATGGTAATTTAAATTTTGTTTTTCATGGTGGTTCTGGGACTGATATTAATATTATTATTGAATCTATTAATTATGGTGTTGTTAAAATTAATTTAGATACTGATGTTCAATGAAATTTTTGAAATGGAATACTAAAATATTATTTAGAAAACAAAAAATATTTACAGTCTCAATTAGGTAATCCTAATGGTTTTCATAAACCTAATAAAAGATATTATGATCCTAGAGTGTGAATACGTTTAGGTCAAAAATCTGTAATTTCTTATTTAGAATATATTATTAAAAGGATAAATTGTATTAATATATTAGTATAATTTTTTTTTATATACCAGCGATTTGTATATTTGGCGCTAATATTGATCCTATTCTTATATTAGAATTTATATTTATATCGTTACTTATATATAATATATTTTTAAATAATTCTTCTAAATTACCTGAAATTGTAACTTCATTTACTGGAAATTTTATTTTTCCATTTTCTACCCAGAATCCTGATATTCCTTTTGAATAATTTCCTGTGTTAATATTTACTCCTTGTCCTAAGAATTTATTTACTATCAATCCTTTATTCATTTTTTTAATTAATTTTTTAAAACTTATACATTTTTTTTGTATTTCAAAGCATCAATTATGTATTCCTCCTGAGTTGTAAGTATTTTTCATTTTTAATTTATATGATGAATATGAATCTAAAATTCATGTATTTAAAACTCCGTTTGTTACTACATTATATTTTTTTGTGTTTAGACCTTCGTTATCAAAAGGTTTAGATCCTATTCCTTTATATAAAAAGGGGTTTTCTATTATACTTATTCAATTTGGTAAAATATTTTTGTTTAGTTTTTTGATCATAAAAGATGTTTTGTTATAAATATTATGACCTTTTATAGATTCAGCAAAATATTGAAAAATTTTTATACTTATTTCGTTATTAAATATTACGAATGATTTTTGTGTGGTAATTTTTTTTGGATTTAATTTATTTAAAACTTTTTTAACTAATTTTTTGCTTAATAAATGATATTTACTAATTAAATCAGATAATTTATGAGTTAAAATATATTCGTAATCGAATTCCATGTTGTTATTATTTTTTGCTATAAGATTATTAACTAATATATAATTTTTATAATTATATTTTTTTATATTTTTATCATCATTTATAAAATATATTTTATTTTTACTTTTATTAAACATTACTCCTTCACTGAAAATTTTTTTTTTATTTAAATTTAATGAATTTTTTTCTATGTTTTTGCATATTTCAATCATGTTTTCTGTTGATATTTTATCTTCATTGAATGATAAACCTAAATTATTTTTGTATTTTTGATTAAATATTGAAATGTTTGGTAATTTATTATATTTGTCTTTGGATATAAGTTTTAAAGTATTATTTATATATTTAATACTATTTAAAATAGTTTTTGTTTTGAGATTATTACATATAAATATACATTTACGTTTTTTTTTATATATTGTAATTTTAATATTTTGATTATTTTTAAATTCTATATTTTCTAGTTTTTGATTTTTTATTTTTATGTCTGTTTCTTGATTTAATTGTATTAATATTTGTACTTTTGATTTAGTTTTTTGTTTTATTAAATTGAAAATTTTATATATTTTAGTTTTGCTAATTGTAAATTTATTTTTATTCATAATTAATCTTTATTATATTTTATAAATATTATAATATTTATATTATAAGTTAATTAATTTTTAATTCAATACAAATAATATTTATTCATGGAATTTATATGAGTATAAAAAATATACCTTGTGGTTTGGATTTTCCTAATGATGTATATGGTGTTGTAGAAATACCATGTCAATCTTTTCCAGTAAAATATGAGATAGATAATCGATTTGATGCTTTATTTGTAGATAGATTTATTCCTACTTCTATGTTTTATCCATGTAATTATGGGTTTATTAATAAAACTTTATCTTTTGATGGTAATGAAGTTGATATTTTAATTATATCTCCTTATCCATTAATTTCAAAGTCTGTAATAAATTGTCGTCCTATTGGCTTATTAAAATTATTTGATGATAAAGGTGAAGATAATAAAGTTTTATCAGTACCTAATTTTAATATTTCTAATGAATATAATAATATATATGATATTTGTGATATAAAAGATAATTTATTAGATAAAATTTCTTTTTTTTTTAAGAATTATAAAGAATTAGAAAGAAATAAATGAGTTAAATTTGACGGATGATATGATGTTCATGAATCAAGAAATTTTCTTGTTAAATCTTTTAATAACTATGTCAATAAAAATAAATAATATTTTGAAATTTTTTTATAAGAAAAGAAGTATCTTTTCTTATAAAAATAATATTATTTATCTTCCTCATTTTTATTTTTTACACCTACTAATTTCAACATTAATAAATATAAGTTTATAAAATCTAAATATAATATTAATGCTCCTAAGATAGAATATCTTCTTAATTGTTCATTATGTTCAAGAGATATATTGTTTCCTATTTCTTTTAATTTTTGAGTATCTCATGATATTAATATAGAAAATGATAGTATACCTATATATGATATTATTCACATAAAAGTATTATTTTGTAGTCATATATTTATAACTGTTGAAATTATAATTCCTATTAAAAACATTAAAGAAACATTACCTATTTTAGTTAAATCTTGTTTTGTAGTATGTCCTCATATACTCATTGATGTAAACATAATACTTGTTGATATAAATGTAGTAGCTATTGATGAGTATGTATATATTAAAAATATACTTGATATAGATAATCCAGTTAAAATAGAATAAAATACAAATAATGTTGTAGCTATATTAGCTGTAAGTTTATTAACCATGTTAGATAATATAAAAACTATTATTAACTGTATAATTATTATTATAAATAAGAAAAATTTATTTAAGAATATTATTTCTAAAAGAATTGGTGTTTTTGAAGTAAATCATGCTACCAATGCAGTTAATAATAATCCTGATGACATTCATCCATATACATTATATAAATATGTTTTTGATGAGTTAATAATTAACTCATAAATACTATTGTATATTTTTCTCATAAATTGATTCCTAATTAAATGAATTAATATTTCATTTTAAATTTATTTTATATTATTTTATATTAATTAAATATATTTTTTATGTTTTTTATATTATAATTTTATTTTTTTGGTAAAAAAAAATATATATTTTTAAAAAAAAATATTAATTATTTATGTATATAAAAATATTTTTATATAAATTAGTTTTGTGTATGTATATATAAAATATGATGTTTTATTATTATATGTGTATGTAATATAATATTGTATTAATGCTAATATAGTTTTAAGGGTAAAATATACCTTTGGTATAGGTAAGATTTCAGTTCGATTCTGAATATTAGCAATTTATTTGTTGTTGATTTCTTTTGTGAATTTTTTGCTTATAATAAATTTGATTTTTTTTTTTGAAGGTATAATTATATTTTTTTTTGTTTTTGGGTTTTTTCATATATATTTTTGTTTTTTATATGTAATAAATTTACCAAATTTTTGTATTTTTATATTTATATTGTTTTTTAGTAGTTTTAATATTTTTTTAAAAAAACTTTTTATTATAATTTTAATTTGTTTTTTTTTAATGTTTTTTTTTTTATATATATATTTTAAAATATCTTTTATGTTATAATTCATGTTTTAATTATTAATTATTGCTTTGAATTTTATTTTTAACATATTTTTGCATTTATTAACTATTTTAGTGATTTGTTTTTCATTTAAAGTTTGTTTATTATCTTTTATAAATAATCTTAATGTGATATTTTTTTGATTTTTATGTTTCAAACTTTTATTTTTATATATATCTATTACATTAATATTAATAATTTTTTTTTCTTTTTTTAAACATTTATTTATGATTTTGTTAATTAATATTTTTTTTTGTAATATTAATGTTATATCTCTTTTGTTTGTTTGAAATTTTGGTATATTAATTTTAATGTTTTTTTTTGAGTATAAAATTTTATTTATTTTTATTTCAAATAAAAATATTGGTTTATTTAATAATATTTTTTTTTGTATTTTTTTATTTAACATACCTAAATAGCCAATTTTATCGTTTTTAATTTTTATATTTATTCCTTGTTGTGGTTCTAATATTTTATTATTAGATTTTTCTATTTCTAAAAAATTTATATTATTTGTTTTCATTAGAATGTATTCTAAATCTCCTTTTATATCATAAAAATCAAATATTTTATTATTTTTTATAAATCAGTTTTTTATATTTTTATATCCATAAATTACTGCAGAAATTTTCTTTGTTTGTTTGATTTTATTTTTTTTTTTTTTAAAACATGTACCTATTTCAAATATTTTAATATTTTCTTGTTGTCTTCTTATATTATAAAGAATTGTTTCTATTAATCCAGGTATTAAAGATTTTCTAATTATTGACATATCTTTATTAATTGGATTTATTATTTTTGTATATTCGTTGGTTTTAAAAAAAATTTTTTCTTTATTTTGATTTGTAAATATAAAGTTTATAACTTCTTGATATCCTATATTAGTAAATATATTTTTTATGTTTTTTATATTTTTTATATCTTCTTTTTTATTTTTTATAATAAATTTTATTTTTGGGGGTTTTAATGGTATTTTATTATATCCATATATTTTGATTATTTCTTCTATTATATCTTCCTTAATTTTTAAATCATTTCTTCATTTTGGTGTTTTTAAAATTATATATTCTTTTTTTTTTTTAATTATCTTACATAGAATATGTTTTATTATATTTATAATTTTTTTTTTTTTAATTTTAAAACCAATTTTATTTTGTATATATTTATATTTTATTTTTATTATATTATTTTTATGTTGTAAAAATTTATAGGTATTTATTTTTGTAATTTTACCTTGGCATATGTTTTTTATAATATATGATATATATTTTAAATATATATCTTGTATGTAATTATTATTATTACTTATGTATTTAAACAAAGTATTTTTATTTATATGATTGATTTTTTTTAGAATTATTTTTTTTGTTAATAATGGTGATAATATTAAAATATTTTTTGTATTTTTATTTGGAAAATATGTAGAATTATATTTATTTAAAGATTTATATATTATTTTTTTTTGTATTCTTAAATACAATGTGTATTTTTTATTTTTTTTGTTTTTAAAATATATATCAATTTTTTCTTTTTTAATTTTATCTAAATCTAATAATATTATTTTTTGACCAGATTCTATTAGAACATAATTTATTAAATCTATTAGATTTTTTTTAATTTTTATATTTAATGTTTTTAGTTTTTTATATACTCATTTAGGTGTTATGTATTTTGAAATTTTAGTTTTGTGAATAACTATATATTTAATATTTTCTATATTTTTTTTTTTTATATTATTATTGAGTTTAACTTTTAAATTATATTTATTATTATACGATTTTATATTTAATTTTTTAATATAGTTTTTTTTTTTATTTAATCTATTTAATTCATTTGATATACCATATATATTATTACAATCAAATCTATTATTTGGTATGTTTATTTCTATATAATTATTTTTATTTATAAATTTCAAGATTTTATCTAATATATAAAGTTTTGAATATATTACATATATAATAGTTTTATTTAGTATTTTTTTAAGAGAGTTAAAATATTTATTTATTAAAAAATCTTTTTTATAAAATAATATATATTTGTTTGATATATTTTCTTTGATGTTTTTTATATATATATCTTTATTTTTGTAATTAATTTTAATATATTTTTTTTTTTTGTGTTTTTTAATTTTTATATTTTTTTTTTTTATAATGTATTTTGTATTACTTTTAATATTTTGTATATTATTATTAGAAACCTCAAATCCATTTTTATTTAATAAATTAATTATACTAATAATATTTAAACTACTCTTAAAATATTTTCTAATTCAGCTTTCTAAAAATTTCATTTTTCTTTCAAAATTAAAATTGTTTCAATAATTCTATATTATTTTTATATAAAATTCTTATGTCATTAATATTGTATTTTAACATTATTAATCTTTCTATTCCTATCCCAAATGCTAACCCTGAATATTTATTGTTGTTTATTTTAGTATTTTTGAGTATTTTAGGATGTATTAAACCACATCCTAATATTTCTATTCATTTACCTTTGTAATTTTTAATTATTACTTCTGCAGAAGGTTCAGTAAATGGAAAATATGCTGGTATAAATTTGATTTTAATTTTTTTTTTAAAAAAAAAATTTAAAAATTTATATATTAAATATTTTAAATTTGAAAAATTTATATTTTTATCTATTAAAAAACATTCTAATTGATTAAACATTGGTGTATGAGTATTATCATAATCTTTTCTAAATACATATCCTGAAGATATAATTTTAATTGGTGGTTTATGGTTTTTTAGATATCTAATTTGCATACATGAAGTTTGAGTTCGTAATAAAAGTTTTTTGTTAATTCAAAATGTGTCTTTTTTACTCCTAGAAGGATGATTTTTAGGTATATTTAATAAATCAAAATTAAAATATTTATTTTCTATTTCTTTTCCTGTAATATTATCAAATCCTATTTTTTCAAAAAAATCTTCTATTAAATATAATGTGTTAGTTATAGGATGTTTATGTCCATGTATAGTATAAATATGTCTACCTGGTAATGAATAATCTATTTCTGTTTTTTTTTTTTTTGTTTTATATTTAAACTTAATTTTTTTTATTTTATATATAATATATTTTTTAAATTTATTTATTTTTTTTCCTGTTTTAGGTTTCAATTCTTTAGATATATTTTTAAATATATTCATTATTTTTCTTATATATCCTTTTTTACCTAAATATTTTATTCTTAAGTTTTCTATAGATTTGATATTATTTATTTTTTTTATTTTTGAATTAAAAACTTTAATATTTTCTTTAATATTAAACATATATATGTTATATATTTTTAGAGGTTTTTTTATTAATTAATGATATAATTTTTTTAAAAGAGCAAGGTTCATTATTAATAATATCGGAAATAATTTTTCTATTTAAATTTAATGATATTTTTTTAATTTTATAAATAAATTTACTGTAAGATAAACCATATTCTTTAACTTTTGCATTTATTTGAGTAATTCATATTTTTCTAAAATTTCCCTTTTTTTTTTTTCTGTCTCTATAGGAATATTGTCCTGATTTAATTACTGCTTGGTATGCAGATCTATATGTTCTTGATCTTGAACCTAAATATCCTTTAGCTTGTTTTAATATTTTTTTATGTCTTTTGCGGGATGTTACTCCTCTTTTTATTCTTATCATATGATTTTTTTATTATAAATAAGGGATACCTTTAATTAAAATTTTGGTGTTTATTTTATTTACTATTTTTTTTTTTTTTAGTTTTCTTTTTCTTTTAGAACTTTTTTTAGTTAAAATATGACGTAGATTTGTACGTTTAAATTTTAATTTACATAAAGAATTTTTTCTTATTCTTTTTTTTACAGAGTTTATTGTTTTTATTTTAGTCATATTTTTATTGTATTTTTTTTTTGGGTTGTAATATCATTACAATTTGTCTATTTTCTGTTTTTTTGGGAAAAAATATTGTATTTGATATTTTTTTTAATTTTATTCTAATTTTATTTAGAATATTAATTGCTATATCTTTATGAATAATTTCTCTACCTCTGAATTTAATTATTATTTTAATTTTATTTCCTTTATTTAAAAAATTTATTATTTTTTTTATTTTTATTTTATAATCATTAATATCAGTATTTGGTCTGAATTTTATTTCTTTTGTATTTAATAATTTAGATTTTCTTTTTTGTTTTCTAGCGTTTTTCTTTTTAATGTATATAAATTTACCGTAATCAAATATTTTACATATAGGAGGATTAGTATTTGAATTTATTTGTACTAAATCTAAATTTAATTCTTTAGCTAGTTTTAGTGCGTTTTTTATTGATAAAATTTCATTTTTTTGAATATTATTTCCTATAACTTTAACTGTTTTTGATGTTATTTCTTTATTGATTTTTTGTGTTTTAAAAATATTCTTTTTTTTATTAATTTTAATAATTTTTCTCCTTTTTATTTTTTTTTAATTTTTATTTTAATTTTTTTAATGAATTTTTCTAAACATATATGATTAGTTTTTTTTTTAATTGTCTTTCTTACATTTATTGTATTTAACAATAACTCATTATCGCCGCATATTATCATGTAAGGTATTTTTTGTAAAGTATATTCTCTAATTTTAAAATTTATTTTTTTATTTCTAAAATCTCCTTTTGCTCTTATATTATTTATTTTTAATTTATTTAAAATGTTTTTACAATATGTTACATGATTTTTAGTAATATTTAATACAATTATTTGTATTGGTGTTAACCATAATGGTAGTCATCCATTTTTTTCTTCTATTAAAATTCCTATAAATCTTTCTAAAGATCCTAATATAGCTCGGTGTATTATAATAGGATGTTTTTTTTCGTTATTTTTATTTATAAAATAAACATTTAATTTTTTTGATAGAAATAAATCTAATTGTATTGTTCCACATTGTCATTCTCTTTTTAAAGAATCTTGTAATACGAACTCTATTTTAGGTCCGTAAAATGCTCCTTCACCTTTTTTAATTTTATAGTATATCTTGTTTTTTTTTAGAATTTTTGTTATTTGTTTTTCTGATTTTTTTCATTTTTCAATATTACCTATATATTTTTGTGGTTTTGTAGATAGAAAAATGTTTATTTTTTTAAAATTAAAAATTTTATATATTTCTTGAGTTAAATCAATACATTTTAAAATTTCAGAATCTACTTGTTTTTTAGTACAAAATATATGTGCATCATCTTGAGTAAAAGATTTAGTTCTCATTAAACCATGTAACGCTCCTGAAGCTTCATTTCTATGACATATACCAAATTCAGAAAATCTTATTGGTAAATCTTTATATGATTTTATTTCTTGTTTATATATATCTATATGTCCTAAACAATTCATAGGTTTAATACATAGTTTTTTTTGTTCTGATATAGTAGTGAATATAAATTTATTGTAATTTTTATAATGTCCGCTTTTTTTTCACATATTAATGTCTATCATATTTGCACTTTGTACTTCTGTATATCCATATTTATCAAGTTTTTTTCTTAACATGTTTTTTATATTTTGTAATATTAATAAGCCATTGTTATGTCAGAATATCATTCCTGGTGATTTTTCATTTATATGAAATAATTTAAGTTTATTATTTATTTTTCTGTGATCTAAAGTTTTGTTTTTTTTTATTTTATTTGTATATTCTTTTATTTTATTTTTATTTTCTCATACAATACAATTGATTCTTTGTATATTCTTTTTATTTTTTTTTTTTAAACCTGAAATACTAGATATTTTAAAGTTTTTAATAAATTTTTTAATATTGTTTATTGATAATCCATTATATAAATCTAAATAATTTTCATTTATACATATATTTATGAGTTTATTTTTTTTCTTTATATTTTGAATTTTTTTTAATGTATATTTTTCATTTTGTTTTTTTAATATATTTTTAATTTTATTAATAGGTACTTTTTTTTTGTGTATTTTTTTTTTAATTATAGATAACATTTCTTTTTTAATTTTTTTTTTGTCTTTTATAGATATAGTCCTATTATTTTCAAAGTCATATAAAAATCCGTAATTGGTGTTTTTTGATTTTATTTTTTTAGAATTAGGTCATAAATTTTTTATTGCATTACCTATTATAAATGAACATGCTGTTCTAATAATTTTTCTACCTATATCAGTATTGATATATATTAAAGAATCTATTTTGGTGCTTTTTTTAATAGTTGAGTTTATTTCAAAAATTTTTTTTTTAATAATTACACCAATACATTTATTTTTTACATTATTTTGTATATTATTTAATATTTCTTTTATTTTAGTTTTTTTTTTAAAATAAAATTCTTTATTTAAGTATTTTATTGTAATCATAATTATTAATTATTTTTATTACTATTATTTGATAATATTTATTTATTAATAAAACTATACTATACTATAATTATATTTTTATAATATTTTTTTTAAGAAATAAAAGTTATTTATTTAATTTTTTAATTAACAAGGTATTTTGTGTATTTTAAAAATCATTTAATTTTTTCTGTTTTTTTTGTTATTTTTTTTATTAATTTGTTTTCTTTAAAATTAGATTATTTATATGTAATTATATTTAGCTTATTTACTTGTTTGTTACCGGATATAGATCATCCTAGATCTTTTTTAGGTTATAAATTTAAATGATTGTTTTCTTGACTTTATTGTTTAAAACATAGATCTATTACTCATAGTTTTATATTTGTTTTATTTTTAATGTTTTTAATATGTAATATAAATTTATTAATATTTCATTTTAATAAAAATATAATTACAGGTCTTATATTAGGTTATGTTAGTCATATTTTAGCTGATATGTTTACTTGTAGAGGGGTTGATTTGTTTTGACCTTATAAAAGAAAAATTAGATTTCCTTTTTATTTTTTTTTAAAAAATAAACAAATTGAATATTATTTTTGTATGTTTTTATTGTTTATTTCTTTATTTTTATTTTTTTTTAATAAGAAAAATATTTAATTTATATTTTATGTTTATATTATATCAATCAAATAGTATAGAAGTTTTAAAGCATATATTTTTATATGTAGTTAAAAAAAATCTTTGTATTAAAAAGCAATATAATAAAAAATTATTTTTTCCTATTGATATTATTATTCAAGATTACAATATGTCTTTTTTTTTAAAAATGTTTTTATCTAAATATTTAGGTATATGTGCTAATTTTAATTTTGTATTACCTGCTAAATTTATATTTAATTTATATAAAATTCTTATACCTGATATTTCAGAGGATTTTTTTTTGAATAAAAATAATTTAGTTTGAATAATTATGAATTTATTGCCTAAATTAATTCATTTGAATGAATTTAATTTTATAAAAAAATATTTAAATTATGATGAAGGATATAAAAAATTATTTAGTCTATCTTATAGAATAGCTGATATATATGATAAATATTTAGTTTATAGAGTTGATTGATTAAAGGAATGGGAAAATTATAGATTAGTTGATGTTAATAAAGGTAAAGAGCATCAACTTTGGCAATCCATATTATGGAGAGAAATAATTAATTTTTCTTATAAAAAAAATAAATTTATTTGAAATCGTTCTAAAATTTTTTACAAAATAATTGATATTTTAACTAAAGAATCAAAAATTAAATATAAAAAACCTAATTTATTTATATTTAATGTTTCTTGTTTGCCTAATTTGTATTTGGATACATTTTATTTATTATCTAAATATGTTGATTTACATTATTTTTTTATTAATTTATCAAATAAATATTGATTTGATAAATATAATCTTAAACATCATTATTTTAGTAATGATAATTATTTTGATGAAATAAATTATAAAAGTATAAAATATTTTAATCCTTTATTAATAAATTATGGAAGGGTTAGTTCTGATTATTTAATTTTATTAAATAAATTTAATTTTTATGAAGTTAATTCTTTTTTATGTTTTTCTAATAAAAATTTATTAAATATAATTAAAAATGATATTTTAAGTTTTAAAAATTCTTTTATTTTAAATAACCGAAAAATTTTATCTTTATATAAAGATGATTCAATTAAAATATATTCTTGTAATGGTTATTTAGATGAAGTAAAGAAATTACGAAATTATTTGTTAGATTTAATTTTGAACAAATATTATAAACTTCATGATATTGTAGTGTATGTTAGTGATTTAAATATATATTATCCTTATATAAATTCTGTTTTTTTAGATATAAGATATAAAAAATATTTATCTATTAATATTATGGAAAATAATATTAATTATGATATTGAAATTTTTAATTTATTTATTAATTTTTTAAATATTTTTAATTTAAATTATAATTTTAGTGAAATATGTTTTTTATTAAAAAATAAAGTTATTTTTAGTAAATTTAATATTGATTATGATGAACTGAATATTATTTTAAATATAACTAAAAATGTTGGTATATGCTGTAATATTAATAATTATATTGTTAATTATTCTGTGCATAATTTTGATTATTATACTTTAATTAATGGTATTAAACGAATTTTGCTTGGGTATTTTATAAATGATAAGTTATGTATTTGAAATGATATTGTTCCTTATTCATTAATTGAAAATAATTTTTTTTATAATATTTTAGAAAAATTTTCTGATTTTTTGTTTAAAGTAATAAATTTAAGAAATATTTTAAATAAAAGTTATTCAATTAATGATTGAATATTGATATCTAGAAATATTTTGGATACTTTTTTTAATAAAGAAGACATTAATGGTAATATTTTTTTAAATAAAAATGCTTGATCTATTTTAGTAGATGATTATAGTTTAATTGGTTTTAAAAAGAAAATAAATGTTTTTTTGTTTATTAAAATTATTAATATTTTTTTAAAAAAAAGCAATAAAGTTAAGTGTTATTCTATAAATAGTATTAATTTTTGTTCTTTAATTTCATTAAGAATGATACAATTTAAAATTGTTTGTTTTATAGGTATGAATGATCATTTTCCTAAGGATAGATTTTCTTATAATTTTGATTTAATGGATTCTAATTATAGAATTGGAGATAGAAATAAAATTGAACTTGATAAATTTTTATTTTTGGAATCTTTGGTTTCTGCTAAAGATAAAGTATATATAAGTTATTTAGATTATTCCTATGTTAGTGGTTCTAAGTGTTTTCCGTCTATATTAATTAATAATTTATTTTATTATATAAATATTTTGAATAAAAATATTATTACTAAATATGATAATTTTAATTATAAATTTATTATTTTAAATAAAATTAAAAAAAGATATTTTAATATTGAGGAGTCATTTAAAAAATATAATTTTAATTATAGTAAATATATTTATTTTGATAAGATATGTTGCTATTGATCTAATCCTGTTAAATTTTTTTTAAGATATGTTATTAAATTGAATTATTTTATGTATAATTTAAGTTTAAGTAAAAAGGAATTGTTTAATTTTGATATTAAAAGATTTTATTTTTTTAGAATTAAAATAATTAATTTTATTTTGTGTAATAAAATTTCATATAAGGATATTTTTTTATATTTGCAATATTTAAATTTTTTTCCATCAAATTCTTTTGGTAAAATTATTTGGGATAAAGAAAAAAGTAAGATTATGTATTTAATTGATAAAATTACTAAAATATTTTTTGGTATTAAAAAAATTAAATTTAATTGTTGAGTTAATGGAATTAATATTTTTGGTGCTATTGATGTTTGTTGTGGTTTGGGTGTGATTAAATGATTACCAAAAAATTTAAATTTGATTGATGGTTTAATTTTTTGAATACATCATATAATATATTGTTATTTGGGTGGTATTAATACTAGTTATATGTATGGTTATAATGGTATATGGAGTTTAGAACCTGTTACTTATAATATTGCTAAAGAATATTTAAATAAATATTTATTTGGTTATTTGAATAAAAGAAGGGTTCCTATGTTATTTTTACCTAAATCTAGTAATGTTTGAATTATGAATGCCTATAATTTATTTAATAAAGAAAAAAAAAAATATTTTTTATTAAATATTGCTAGAAATAAATTATATAATTTCTTATATGGTAATTTTTTTTATGAAGGTGAAATAAATGATATTTATATTTCTAATTTTATAAATTTTTTAAATTATAAAGTTGATGTTGAATATATTATAGCTCAATCTGAAGTGTTATTATTACCTGTATTTAATAATTTAAAAATGAGTTTTTAAATATGTTGTTTAAAAAAAATATTAATTTTTTAGATATATCTTTTGGAAAAAGTAATTTAATAGAAGCTTCTGCTGGTACTGGTAAAACTAATTTAATATCTTTGTTATATTTGCGTTTTTTATTTGGAATTAATTTAGAGAGTGAATTTTTATCTTTAAATTTAAATAATATTTTAGTTGTTACTTTTACTGAATTGGCTGTTTTAGAAATTAAAAATAGAATTTTAAGTAATATAAGGAATTTACGTGTTTCTTTAGTTAAAAAAGAAATAGTTGATGATAAAATTAAAGATATTTATCTTTTTATTAAAGATAGACCTAATATTTTAAATATTGTATTAAAATATGAATATAATTATAATAATTTTTCTGTATTTACAATACATAGTTTTGTTAAAAGAATGTTGTTTTCTAATTTTTTGAATTCAAAAATTAATTTTAATGATTTAATATTAGTTAATGAAAATGATATTATATATAATATTGTAATAAAATTTTGAAGAAAATATTTTTATTTTTTATCAGTTAATATAAGTAAAATTATTTCAAGTTATTGGCCTAATCCTTTTAATTTATTTAAATCTATATTACCTTTCTTAAATTTTAATGGTTTAAATTTTAATTATAATTATAATTATTCTTCTATTAGTGAATGTTATAAAAGTATAGTTTTATTTATAGATTTTATTAAAAAAAAATGATTTTTAAATTCTAAGTATATATATAAAAATTTTGTTTTGTTTAAGAAAAATAATGTATTTTATAAAAATTTAAATTTAAATAAATTATTTATAATTATTGATGAATGATGTAAAGAAAAAACAATTGATTTTAATTTACCTAAATGTTTAATTAATTTTAGTTTTAATTTCTTATCTCAAAGAATAAATAATTTATTTATAATAAATAGTGATTTTTATCATAATATAGATTTTTTATTTATAAAAATAAAAGATTTATATAATTATGTTATTGTTAATTGTTATAAATATGTTGTAAAGGAAAATAATATTTTTAAGTGTAAAAATTCATATTTAAGTTTTAATGATTTAATAACAAAGTTTCATGATATTATAATTTATAATTATGATTTTTATTTAATTAATAATATTAGAAAAAATTATCCTTTAATATTAATAGATGAATTTCAGGATACAGATGTTTTGCAATATAATATTTTTAGTAAAATATATGTAAATAATTTTTCTAATTTAAATACAAAAATTATTTTTGTTGGGGATCCTAAACAATCTATATATTCGTTTAGAGGAGCTAATATTTTTAATTATATTAAAGCTAAAAAAAATATTGATTTTTTATATACTTTTAATGTTAATTGGCGTTCTTCTTATATGTTTATTAAAAGTTTAAATTATTTATTTACAAGAATTAGCAATCCTTTTATATTTTGTGATACTAAATATAATTCTGTTAATTATAGTTTCAAAAGTAAATTTTTATTATTTACCAAAATAAATAAACCGTGTTCCTCAATAAATTTTTTTGTTATTAATAATGTTAATGTTTTGAATATTAAAGATAATATAGCTAAATATTGTGCGTATAGAATATGTAATTTATTAAATAATATTAAATATAAAATTAGTTTTTTTAAAGATAATGTTTTTTTGAAAAGAAATATTATTCCATCAGATATTGCTGTACTTACATATTCTAATGTAGAAATAAAAATTATTTTTGATGTTTTTAAAGAATTTAATTTACCGATTGATTGTAATTTAGATAATAGTAGTATATTTGATACTGTTGAGGCTAGAGAGGTTTTATTAATTATTAAAGCAGTATTAAAACCGGAATCAAATTTTAATATACGTAATGTATTATCCACTTTTTTGTTTAATTTAAATATTTTATGTATAGAAGATATGATTATTAATCATTCTTTTTTAAATAATTTAATTAATGAATTTAATTATTATTATGGTTTATGGGATAAAAATGGTATTTTTGTTATGTTGAAGAAAATTTTTTCAAATAGATATAAATATATAAAATATTATAATCAGAAAAATTATTTAAATTATAAAAATAATTTTTTTCATTTAGCAGAAATATTAGAAGATATATCTTATAAAGTGGTTAATAAATATTGTATTTTGAATTGATTAACTGAAAAGGTTTTTAATTTAAATAGTGATAGTTTTGATATAAATAATGAATATTGTATTAGATCTCATCATTTGTCAAATGGTATTAAGGTATCAACTATTCATAAATGTAAAGGTTTACAATATAATATTGTTTTTTTGCCGTTTTTATTTAATCTAAAAAGTAGATATAATTTTTTAATTTATCATAATAGAAAAAATTATAAACCTGAAGTTTTTTTTAATAAAACAGAAAAAGATAATTTTTTTTTTAATGAAGAATTATGTTCTGAAGAAATGCGTTTATTGTATGTTTCTATTACTAGATCTATATATCAGTGTAATATATTTATATATGAATTTAAGAAAGGTGTTAAAAGAAATTTTTATTCTACTCCTATTGGAAGATTGATTTTTAGTGATAGAAAAATTGATTTTTTAAATATTAACAATGTTTTAAGTAAATTTAATTGTAAATATATTGGGTATAAAATTGTTGATTTTAAATCTAATTGAATTAAAAAAAAAATGTTTTATATAATAAGTGATTATGAAAATCAAAATATATCTTTATTAAAAGATAAATATATTATTAATAACAAAAAAGAAATATTTAATTATTCTAAAATAACATCAGATTTTTTTGTAAATACAAATAAGTTAGATTTAAATAATTTAATTAATTTTAATAAAAAAATAAATAATTTTATACCTTTTGATGGTAAAAATTTAGGTATTTTTTTTCATGTTTTATTGGAGAAAATTAATTTTAATAATAGTTGTAATTATAATTTTTTAATTTTAAAGTATATGTATAAATTTAATATACTTAAAAAGTATTTTTTTTGTATAAAAAGAATTTTATTTAATGTTTTGAATTTTATTTTATTTCCTTTGACAATTAATTTGTCAGATAAAAAGATAAGTTTTTATTATAAAGAATTTGATTTTTTTTTGTATATTGTTAATTCATTTAGTTTTTCTTTATTTAGTATTATATTAAAGAAGTATAATTTTTTTTCTAAAAATTATAAAAAAAATAATTTTATGTATAAATTAAAAGGATTTTTAAATGGTGTTATAGATTTAATATTTGTTTATAAAAGTAAATTTTTTATAGTTGATTTTAAAACTAATTTTCTTGGGTTTAGTTATGATTTATATAATAAGAAAAAGATTTCAGATATAATTTCATATTATGGATATGATATACAATATTTAATATATTCTTTAGCTTTACATAATTATTTAAAATTGAATATTAAAAATTATAATTATAATTATCATTTTGGTGGTATATATTATATTTTTTTACAAGGTTTAATGTTATATAACAATAATATGTCTTATACTGGTTTTGTTTATCTAAAACCAGATTTAAAGTTAATTAAAACATTAAATTTTTTTTTTAAGAGAAAATAAATATGTTATTTATTAATAATTTAATATATAAATTTCTTTTGGAGTGTTTAAAGAAAAGAGAAATTATTTTAATGGATTTTTATTTTTCTCAACTTTTTATCTTAGATAAAAATAAATGTTATGTCTCAATGTTATTTGCTGCATTGTTAAGTTTATTTTCTAGATTAGGACATGTTTGTATACCTTTAGATAGAATATTTATAGATAAAATTTTTTCTAATTATATATTAAATTTTTTAAATTTCTTTTTTTTAAAATGTTTATCTATTAGAAAATGTATTGATTTTTTATTTTTAAATAAAACTATAAGTTCTTATAGTGAAAATAAATGTACTCCATTAATTTTATATAGTAATTATATATATATATATAAATTTTGGTTTTATGAGAGTTATGTAGTTAATTATATTAATTCTAATATAAAAAAATATGTATATTTTGATAAGAAAAAATTTATTTTAATAAATAGATATTTGGATATTTTTGGTTTTGATAAATATCAGAAATTAGCTGTTTTAAATTCAATTATTAGTAAAATATCTATTATTTCTGGTGGACCAGGAACTGGTAAAACTACTTTAATAGCTAAGTTAGCTGTTATTATTTATAGAATATTTGGTTTAAAATATAAAGATTCTGTTAAAGTTATTTCATGTACAGGTAAGTCTTCTTTATGTTTAACTGGTTATTTAAATAAAATTTATAATGATTTAAATATTTCTAATGATTTTAGAAAAATACTTCCTGGAAGTTGTTTTACAATACATAAATTTTTAAAGTTTAATTATTTTAATGGTTCTTTGAATTTTAGTATAAATAATTATCCTCATTTAAAAGTTTTAATTATTGATGAATCTTCTATGATAGATTTATCTACTATGTTTTATATTTTTTATTTGATTAAAAATATTAAGAAAATTATTTTTATTGGTGATAATAACCAACTTGGTTCTATAGAACCTTGTTCTGTTTTTAATGAAATTTGTAATTGTAATAGTTGTTTTTCAAAATCTTTTGAATTTAAAAATAAAATTATTAAAGAAAAATTATCTTTTATAGATTTTAATAAATTTAATTTAAATTATTTAAAATTTATAAATAATATTTGTTTTTTATTTAAAAATTATAGATTTGTTAAAAATTCGTTGATATATAAATTGTCTATTTTAGTAAAATTAGGTTATGTTAACAAAATTGATAGGTTTTTATATGATTATAATTTTAATGGAGATTTTAATTTTTATGATGCTAATAAATTTAATATAGATTTTTTATTAAATTTTTGTATTAATGGTTATAAAAATTATATTTATCAGGTTAATAGTAATTTAAATATAAAAAAATGGTTAAAGATTTTTAATTTATTTAAAATAATTGCTGTATTAAAAGATACTAATTTTGGTGTTTTATATTTAAATAATTATATTAATGATTTTTTTGTAGTTAATAAATTTGTTAAAAATATATTTTTTGATTTTAAAAATAATTGTTATCATTATTACGGTGAACCTATTCTTATTACTAAAAATGATAGTGATTTAGAATTATTTAACGGAGATATTGGTTTTATAATTTATAAAAAAAATAAAATTAATGTTTTTTTTTGTAATAAAAAAAAATATAATAGTTTTTTGAATTTAAATAGTTTGTGTAATTGAGAAAATAACTGAGCTATCACTGTTCATAAATCACAAGGTTCTGAATATGAACATATATTGATAGTTTTACCTAATTATTATTCTGTTTTATTAAATAGAGAATTAATTTATACTGCTATTACTCGTTCTAAAAGCAAAATCTCTATTTATGCTAAAAAAGAAATATTTTTATATACTATAGAACAAAAAAGTATTATATATAATAATATTATTAATAAATTATTTATAGAATAAATAGTATTATATTTTTATTATCTGTATAGATAAAATTTCTAAATCATATCATGAAATTAATTGATTATTTTTTATATTTATTTCGTATTTATTAATAATATTTAATATTTTAATTTTTTTTTTTATAATAAATTGAAATAAAATGTTAATTAGTAGTAATTTATTTACATTATCATTTTTAATTTTATTTAAAAATAATAAATTTTTTTTTATATTTTTTGTATCAAGATATTTGATTCATTTTTGAATATTTATATTTTTAGTATGTTTTATTTCTAATATATTTTTTTTGTGTAAAATACTATTATTACAATTAATTATTAAACTTTTGTTTTTTTTAAAAATATTTTTTTTAATTAAATAATTATTGTATTCAAAGTTAAATATTATAAATATATTTTTATATATATTTAAAAAAAATTTTTTTTTAATAAATATTTTTTTTTCTAAATTTTTATTTTTTTCTAAAAAATTTATTATTATTAATTTTTTTTTTGAAATTAAATTATTATTATGATGAATTTTTTTATAAATATCTTGTCATTTTGTTTTTATTCATATAAATATATATAAAATGTTTATTTTAGGAATATAATTAATTATTTTGTTTTTTATAAATTTTTTACATTTTTGTTTTTTTATAACATTATTTCCTACTATATAATAGTAACGTATTATTTTTTTTTTGATTGTAAAAATATTTTTAGAATTTAACATTTATTATTATTAATAACAAAATTTATTATTTTTTTTTTTATATATATAATTTTAATTATTTTATTAAGATTAAATATATATTTATTTAATATCTTTTTTTTAAATATTTTTTCTTTTATTTTTTTTTGATTGTATGTATTTTTAATTTTAATTATTTTTTTCGTTTTACCATTAATTTGTACAGCTATTTTAATTTTCATTTGTATATTAAGATATTTTTTTTTAATTTTTGGTCATGATATTTCATCTATATTTTTATTATTTTCCATTTTTTTTCATAAATAAAAACTTATATGAGGAGCGAAAGGATATAATAATATAATAATATTATTAATACATTTTTTTTTTAAATAAAAATCCTTAATATTTAAAATATTATATTTATTAATAATATTTGTTAATTTCATTATTTGTGATATTGATATGTTAAAATTATTATTTATATCAATATCTTTTGATATATCTAATATAGTTTTATTTAGAAAATATTTAATTTTATTTTGTTTACTTTTATTATTTAATTTTATATCTTGGTATTTTTTAATATTTATATTTTTAAATATTGTAACTAATGTTCATAAACGGTTTAAAAATCTATAGCAACCTTTAATATTGGATTCTTTTCAAGTTAAATTTTTATGTATAGGTGAAGAAAATATAATATATAATCTTAAAGTATCTGCTCCATATTTTTTTATTATTTTAGAGGGATTAATTCCATTTTTTTTTGATTTTGACATTTTACTTTTTCCAGCAAATATTGCTCTAATATTTGTGTTTTTTATAAAAAAAATATTTTTATTGTTTTGTTTTTTTTTTATTATTTTATTTAAAGGTATTCAAATTTTTTTTTTATTTTTTATGTAATAATATGTATCTGTTAAAACCATTCCTTGACATATAATTTTTTTTGATGGTTCATTGGATTTAAGTAAACCTATATATTTTAAGAATTTATGTATAAATCTAAAATAAATTAAATGCATTGTAGCATGTTCTATACCTCCAATATATGTATCTATTGGTAATCAATAATTTGCTTCTTTTGAATTAAATATTCCTAATTTATATTTAGATGATGTATATCTAGCATAATATCATGATGATTCCATAAATGTATCAAATGTATCTGTTTCTCTTTTTATAATTTTGTTATTTTTATATAATATTTTTCATTTTTTATTTTTTTTTAAAAAATTAATTTTAAAATTAATATTTTTTTTTGGTAATTTAATTGGAAGATCTATATCTTTTACTATTTTGTATTTATTATTTGATTTTATAATAGGTATAGGTACTCCTCAATATCTTTGTCTTGATATAACCCAATCTTTTAATTTGAAATTTGTTTTTTTTTTAATTGTTTTTAATTTTAAAAGTTTTTTTTTATTATTAGATATTATTTTATGATTTTTAAATATTTTTTTTATATTTATTTTATTATTTTTAACATTAATTTTATATTTTTTAGTAAATTTATTATGTTTTTCATAATATTGGGGTATAATTAAAATTGCTTTTGTATTATATAATTCTTCTGTAAAATTTGTTATTCATATAGGTATTTTGGTTTTATTTATTGGATTTATTGCATATAATTTTGTATTTATACCTTTTAAATTATTTTTATTTTTTGTATTATTGTTTTTTATTTTTTTTTTTATCTTTTTTTTTATGTTTGGTATTTTTATTTCAATTAGTTTAATTAATTTATGAGATCTAGAAATAGATATACATGAAATAAATTGCATAAACTCTATTTTAGATGTATATATATTAATTTTTTTATTTATTTTTGGAATTTTAAAAGTTATTTCTGACCCTTTAGATTTGCCTATTCATTTTTTTTGCATTTTAATTATTTTTTTAGGTCAATTTTTTAATTTATCTAAATCTTTTAATAATTTATTTGCATATTTTGTTATTTTAATATATCATTGTGATATTTTTTTGTATTTTATATTTGTTTGACATCTTCAACATTTTTCATTTATTACTTGTTCATTTGCTAATACTGTTTTATCTTTAGGACATCAATTGATTATTTTTTTTTTTCTATATACTAATTTTTTTTTGAATAATTTTATAAACAATCATTGTTCTCATTTATAGAAATTAGATTTACAAGTATTAATTTCTCTTTTCCAATCATAACTAATACCTAAAGATTTTAATTGTTTTTTCATATAATATATATTTTTTTTAGTTCATTCATGAGGTGAGGTTTTATTTTCTATAGCTGCATTTTCTGCTGGTAATCCAAACGCATCTCATCCTATAGGATGTAAAACATTTTTGTTATTTAAACGTTGATATCTAGAAATAATATCACCTATTGTGTAGTTTCTTACGTGACCCATATGAAGTTTACCTGACGGATAAGGTAGCATGCATAAGCAATAATATTTTGTTTTTTTTTTATTTAATTTTGATACAAATATATTATTTTTTATTCAATGATTTTGAATTTTTTTTTCTATCTTTTTAGGATTATATTTTTTCATTGTTTGTTTATTTTAAATATAAATTTAAATTTTATAAATATTTTTATTGATTGAATTGTTTTATATTTTTAAAAGTTTTAATATTTTTTTTTCTTAAAATTTTATAATTTGGAGTTTTAAATTTTTTATTAGGAATAATTAATATTTTAATATTATGTTTATTATTTTTTTCTATATTATATAATTTATTTCTTTTTTCGTTTAATAAATATGTACCTATTTTTATAGGTACTATTATATGTATTTCTTTTATTTCTTTTTTAAGTGATTCTTCTTCAATTATTCTTAATATTGATAGTGATAAAGATATATTATTTCTTATAATTCCTGATCCTTGACATTTTTTACATGTATTATAACTGGATTCACGTAATGAAAGATTTAATCTTTGACGAGACATTTCTAATAATCCAAATTTAGATATATAACCTAATTGTATTTTTGCTCTATCTTCTTTAAGAAGAAGTTTGAATTTTTTTTTTATTTTTTTTTTGTTTTTATTTAGATTCATATCTATAAAATCAATTACTATTAATCCACCTACATCTCTTAAACGTAATTGTTTTGATATTTCTTCTATTGCTTCTAAATTTGTATTTAATGCTGTTGTTTCAATATTATTATATTTGGTTGATTTAGATGAGTTTATATCGATAGAAGTCAAAGTTTCATTTATATCTATTGTTATAGATCCACCTGAAGGTAATCTAATTTTTCTTTTAAATGCTGATTCTATTTGTTTTTCTATTTTAAAATAACTAAATAATGTTTTATCTTTGTTATAAAATTTTATTTTTTTTATAAAATCTTCTTTTCCTATTTTACTTATATAGTTTATTGATGATTTATATGTTTTATAATTATCTATTATAATTTCGTCTATATCTTGATGCAAGTATTCTCTAAATATACGTATAAAAATGTTGTTTTCTTGATATATTAAAAATGGACCTTTGTGTTTTTTGAATTTGTTTTTTATATATTCTCAATGTTTGATTTTTAGGTTTAAATCCAATTGTAATGTTTCTAATGATTTGTTAATTCCTGCTGTTCTGATAATTAATCCCATATTTTTAGGTATATTAATTTTTTTTAAAAAAGATTTAATTTTATCTCTTTTTTTACCTATTATCCTTTTGGATATTCCATATGCTTTTGGATTGTTTGGCATTAAAATTATATTACTTCCTATTAAACTTATATAAGTAGTTAATAATGCTCCTTTATTTTCTCTTTTATCTTTGTTAATTTGTATTATTAATTCTTGTCCTTTGTATAGTAAATTTTGTTTATTATTTTTATTTTCGGATAAATATTCTTTTGTAATTTCTTTTATAGGTAAAAAACCATTTTTTTTATATCCATAATTTACAAAAACTGCGTCTAAAGCAGGTTCTATTTTTGTAATTTTACCTTTATATATATTATATTTATTTTGTTGATTCTTTAAATTTTCAATATTTAGGTCATATAATTTTTTTTTATTTATTAATGCTATACGCAATTCTTCTTTTTGTGTTGCGTTTATTAACATTCTTTTCATAATTATTTTGTGATTTAATTAATATTTTTTTATTAATATATAGTATATTAAATTTATTATTTATTTATGTAAATTATTGTATATTTTATTCTTAATATTCTAAATATTTTTTATTTTACAACATACTTTTTTTTAAAAAAAATATTATAATATATTTAACATGAGTATTTTTTTTTTAAGTTTTATTAAAATTGATATGTGTAACGTTAATCAACGTCTTGATAATTTTTTATTTAAAAAAATAAAATCTTTATCTAAAAGTAAAATATATTCTTTGATACGTAAAGGTAATATAAGAATAAATAAAAAACGTGTTAAACATAATTATAAATTAAATCTAAATGATATTATACGTATTCCTTTAGTTAATTTTAATAGTAAGAATAAAAAAAAATATTTTGATAAAAGAAAATTTTTAAAATTTAAAAAATATATTATTTATGAAGATAAATATTTATTAGTTATAAATAAACCTTCAGGTATTTCTGTACATGGGGGTGTAAATGTTTATTTAAATATAATAGATATTTTTAGAAATTTAATAAAAAATAATAATTTAGAATTAGTACATCGTATAGATAAAGGTACTTCAGGGATTTTATTGTTATCTAAAGATAGATTTTTGTTACATAGTTTACATAATTGTTTTAAAAATAGAAATATAAAAAAAAAATATTTAGCTTTAGTAAATGGTATTTGACCTAAAGATATTAGTGTAATTAATAATTATAATATAAGTAAATATAATAATAAAATTAATTATTTATTAAATAACAAATATTGTGAAACATTTTTTAAGGTAAAAGAATATTTTAATGGTTTTACTTTACTTGTAATTTATCCTAAAACTGGTTGTAAACATCAAATTAGATTACATACTAGTTGTATAGGATATCCTATTGTTGGTGATAATATTTATGGTAATTATAATAAAAACATTTTTTTTTTAAAATTTAATTTTAATAGATTATTTTTGCATTCTTATTATATTTCATTTTTTTATCCGTATTTAAAAAAAAAAATTTTTTTTTATGCTAAATTAAATAAAGAATTAATTAGTATTTTAGATGTATTAAGAAAAAATATGTATTAGTGTTTAAAATAATAAAGGGATAATATATGGCTGTTCAAAAAAGTAAAAAAAGTAGATCAAAAAGAGGTCATCGTAGATCTCATAATTTTTTGAAATTACCTGTTTTGTTTTTAAATAAAGAAACTAATGAGTTATATTTATATCATCATGTTTCTAAAAAGGATTTTTATCGTAATAAAAAAAATAATATATAATTTTTAAAAATATTAATTAAATTTAATTTTATATTTGGTATTTTTTTTGAATATTACTATATTTGGTGATTTATTATATAATATTAAATATTATTAACCATTTTAAATTATATTTTAAAAAAAATAGATGAATGCAACTTGAAATTTATATAAGATAGGTATTTATGATATGTCCAATATACATGAGCGTGTTAAAAAAATAATTAGTGATCAGTTAAATGTAAAATTAAATGAAGTTTTAAATGATAAATTTTTAATTAATGATTTAGGTGCTGATTCTTTAGATGTTATAGAATTAATTATGGCTTTAGAAGAAGAATTCAATATAGAAATTTCTGATGAAGTAGCAGAAAAAATAGATACTGTACAATCTTGTATAGATTGTGTAGTTAATTTTAAAAAGAAAAAATAACTTGTAAGATTTTTTATTTTATTTAAAGTTATTTAATAATTTTTTGTATTTTAATTCTTAAGACAAATAAACTTACTATATATATAATTATATTACTTAATAATATTAAAGATAATTTTATTAATCTGAATTTAAAATTTAGATTAATAAAATTAATTGTAAAATAATTGATTATTGAATTTGATATTCAATACATTATTGAACATGAGCATATAATCTTTAAAAATAATAGTTTTCAGTTATATTTATAGTTTATTATTTGTTTTTTATTTAGTCTTATTATTAATATAATTGTATTTATGTATGAAGATATACTTATAGATAAAGCTAATCCTGCGTGTTGAAATAATCTAATAGTAAAAATATTTATTATTTGTGTAATAATTAATGTAAATATTGATGTTTCTATTGGGGTTTTTGTATTATATATCGAATAAAAACATGGTGTTATTATTTTAATAAAAATTAATCCAGTTAATCCTATTGAATAGGCTATAAGTACTTTTGAGGTCATTATAACATCAAAATAATTAAATTTTCCATATTTAAATAAAGTTATAACTAATATTTTAGATACCGAAATTAATATTGTTGATATTGGTAAACTTATTATGAGAGTGATTTTTAAATATTGATTTATTATCTTATTATATTTATTAATATTTTTTGTGTGATAACTATTAGATAGTTTAGTTAATAAAATATTTCCTATTACAGTTCCTAATATTCCTAAAGGTAATTCTATTAATCTATCGGCATAATATATTCAAGATATTGATCCTGATTTAAAATATGAAGAAATACTATTATTAATCATTTGTGATATTTGATATATAAACATACTTAATACAACTGGGTAAGTATTTTTAATAATTTTATTAATTCCAGAATGATATATATTAATTTTATTTAAATTAATTTTTATTGGTATCTTTTTAATGTTATTTTTTTGATATATTAATTGTAATATTCCTCCAGTTATTAAAGATAATACTAAGCAATATATTTGAATATTGAAATATTTTGTTAAAAATATACTAAAAGTTATTATTGTAATATTTAAAATTATAGGAACGAATGTTTGAGGTATAAAAATATTTCATATATTTAATATTGATGTTAAGTATGTAGATAAAGATATTAATATTACGTATGGAAAAATTATTCTTAATATTTTTACTGTTAACTCTATTTTTTTTGTATTTTTTATAAATCCTGGTGCTATTATATTAATAATTTTTTCTGAATAAATTATACCTAATGTAATTAATATTACTATTATAAATAGTAATAAAAAATATATTGTTGAAATTAAATCTTCTATTTTTTTTTTATTTTTTTTTGTTTTATATTCACTTAAAATTGGTATAAATACATAAGAAAATATTCCTTCTGCAAAAATTTTTTTTAACATATTTGGTAATTTTAGCGCTGTATAAAAAGAATCTGTATCTGAATTTATACCAAATATATTGGCTATGACTATATCTCTTACAAATCCTATTGTTTTAGATAAAAGTGTTAATGAACTTATTTTAATAATATTTCATAACATATATAAATTATAATTTTCAAAATGTTTTTAAATAAATATTAATATTTTAATATATTTTATTAAAAATTACATTTTTTTTTATTCTTTAATATTTTATGGAATATTTTTTCTATTTTTTTTCTTTTTTTTGCATATGTATATATATGTTTAAGAATATTTGTTATTATTTTATTTTTTTTTTTGTTTTTTTTATTTTTTTTTTTTTTTTTAATGAAAAAAAAATTTTTGTTTAATTTTATATTATAATTAATATTTTTTTTATAAGTTAAAAAATTGAATTTTGATAATTCTATGATAATTTTATTTTTAATGTTTTTTTTATTTATTTTATATATGTTTTTTAAAAAAAGATTTTGTGTGTATTGATTGAATTTTTGAATTTTGTTTATACAAATAGAAAAATTATATTTTTTATATTTAGAATAGTTATTTAGTATTTGTGGAATATATAATATATCTATATTAAAATTAATTTTTTTTTTGATTAATTTTTTTATTAAACTCTTGATTTTATAAGTAGGAAGTATGTTAAATATAATTTTTTTTTTGTTTATTTTATTTTCTTTGCATATATTAAGAAATAAATAAATTTCATTTAATATTTTTTTGTTGTCAAAAGAAAGTCTTTTATCTATTTTAACTAAAATTTTGTTTTTTATGTTATTTATTATTTTTTTTATTAAAAGTATACAGTATAAGTTATATATGTAATTAATTTTGTATATTTTTTTGTGTTTATATATTTTAATTGTTTTATATACAATATTTTGATATTTATAGTTTTTTAATGAGTTTTTTATTATTTTAATATCTATTATTATGTTTTTGGGTTTATATGTTTTAATATCTTTTATTTTTTTTATTTTAATAAAAATATTATTTTTGTACATATAATTATATTTATGTTATTAATTATTTAATTTAATGTTTTTTTTTATATATAATATTATTGATTTTATACCTATAATTCTATTTATAACAAAATATTTTAATACATTTAATTTTTTTAAAAAATTGTATACGTTGTATTGTAAGATATTTTTTGGTTTTTTATTATTATATATTGAAATTATTATAGTTATAATACCTTTAATTATTAATGATTCACTATCTCCATTAAATTGTATTTTGTTATTTTTATTTGTTATTTTTATTCAAACATTATTTTGACATCCATATATTAAATTTTTTTTTTTACGTATATTTAAATTATTTAATGGTAGGTGTTTTCCGATATCTATTAAATAGATTAATTTTTCTTCATATGAAGAACAAAAGTTTATTTCTTTTATAATTTTTTTTTTTTTTAACAAGAAAGTCATTTTTATTTAAGTAAATTAATAATTTTTTTAAGTATGTATATAAATTTATTTATGTCTTTTTTTGATGTATACATAGCTATTGAAATTCTACACATTCCAGGAATGTTATATAATTTCATTATTGGTATTGCGCATTGATTACCTGTTCTTATACAAAATCCATATTGATCTAACAATGAACCTATATCATAACAATGATAATTTTTTATATTAAAAGATATAATATTTGTTTTTTTTTTAGATCCATATATAGTAATGTTATTAATGATTTTTAGTTTATTTAATGTATATAAATTAATTTTTTTTTCGTATTTAATAATATTATTTAATCCTATACTATTTATATAGTCTATAGCAGAACCTAAACCTAAAATAGATTCTATATTTGGTGTACCTGTCTCAAATTTTCATGGTGGATTAATAAATTTTATATTTTTTATGTTTTTTTTTTTTATATTAATATTAGCTATAATTCCACTTCCTAATTTAAATAATTTTAAATTATTTATGTTTTTTTTTTTACAGTATATAATTCCTGTACCTGTAGGTGCATACATTTTATGTGCAGAAAAAATATAAAAATCACAATTTATTTTTTGAACATTAATTTTTTTATGTGCTATTGATTGGGATCCGTCTATAATTGTTATTATATTGTATTTGTTTGCAATTTCAATTATTTCTTTTATAGGATTAACATTACCTAATGAATTAGATATATGACTTATAGAAATTAATTTTGTATTTTTATTTATTAAATATTCTAAATGATTTAAATCTAATTCTTCTTTGTTATTAATTTTAATTGTTTTTAATTCACATTTTTTTTTTTTTGCAATAAAATATCATGGTATAATATTAGAATGGTGTTCCATTATTGATATAATAATATTATTTTCTTTATTAATTGTATTTTTAAAACTATTTGCTATAAAGTTTATTCCTTCGGTTGAGTTTTGTACAAAAATTATTTCTTCTGGATATTCAGCATTAATAAATTTAGCTATTTTAATTCTAATTTCTTCAATTTTATTTGTATTAATATTACTTAATGTGTATATACTTCTATTTACTGATGAATAATATTTTTTATAAAAATTATTTATTTGATTAATTACAATTTTAGGTTTTTGTGTTGTAGCTGCGTTGTCCAAATATATTATTTTTTTTCCATTAATTTTCTTTCTAAAAATTGGAAAATCTAATTTAATTTTTTTTATGTTATATTGTTTGTTTTTTATGTTCATATATTTTTTTTAATTAAATTATATATTTTTTTTTTTATATTTGTTATTTTAATGTAATTTATAATTTCTTTGATAAAATTTAATGACAATATTTTTTTTATTTTATTATATTTTAAATTTCTTGTTAGTAAATAAAATATTTCTTTTTTATTTAAATTATTAATTGTTACATTATGTTTGCATTTAGAATTTTTGTTCATTATATTTAGTATTGGTAAGCTTTTAATATTAGGATTTTGACATAAACATAAATTATGATTATTAATTTTAATATTTGAGTAATTGGCTTTTTTATTTATTTTAATTAAACTTAAAAAATTTATTTTTCCTGATTGTAATATTATGTTTTTGTTATTTTGATAACTTATTGATTTATTTAAAAAATGTGATACGTATGTTTTATATTTAAAGTTATTATTTTTTTTTATATAAAATAAACTATAATTTTTTATTATGGATTTATGTTTTAATTTTATTTTTTCAGTTAAAGATATTTTTTTAATATTTATAGGTAAAAAAAATTTATTTATTTTTGATTTATTATATATAATAATATTTTTTTTACATATAAAATTTGAAGATTTATTTAAATTAATAATTTCAAAGAAATTTAAATGAGATTTTTTTTTTATTAATATTTTACTTTTATAATTTATATTTTTTTTTGTTTTTTTAATATCGATAAATTCTTTTATTAAAGATAATTTTGTGTTTTTATTTATTATTATATTAATTTTAAATTTGTTATTTTCTTTAATATTTAATATTATAATTTGTATGGGTAGTAATATATTTTTGTTTTTTAAAAAAATTATATTTATTTTTTTTTTTTTTTTTTTTGTGATTTTAATAAAATTATTCAATTGTTTGTTTTTTAATATATAATTTATATTAAATATAATAATTTTGTTTGATTTTATATTTAAAATATTTTTATATATATTTTTAATTATTACTTTATTAATTTTAATTTTTTTTATATTTTTTTCTTTTGAAGAAATCATAACCATATTTCTCTATTGTTTTATAAATATTTTTATTACCTGAATATATTATTTCACCTTTATATAATATATGTATTAAATTTATTTTTATGTATTCAAATATTTTATGATTATGAGTAATTATTAAAAATGATGTTTTTTTTTGTTTTAATTTATTTATTATTTTAGTTATTGTTTTAAATGTATTAATATCTAAACTTGAATCTATTTCATCTAAAATAATTAATTTAGGTTTTAAAAGTAATATTTGTAAAAGATCATTTTTTTTTTTTTCACCTCCTGAAAAATCTTTATTTAATGATCTATTTAATAATTTTTTAGGAAAATTTATTTTTTTTATATTCTTATAAAGAATTTCTTTAAATTTTATAAAATTTATTTTTTCTTTATTATTGTATTTTCTTATTGAATTAATTGATTTATATAAAAAATATTGATTTTTTAAACCAGGTATTTCTATTGTGTTTTGAAATGATACAAATAAACCTTCTTTTGCTATTTCATCAACAGGTAATTTTAATATATTTTTTGTTTTAAATTTAATTTTTCCTTTAGTTACTTTATATCTTTTGTCTCCTGCTATTGTTAAAGATAAAGTACTTTTTCCTGAACCATTTGGACCCATTAATATATGTATTTCCCCTGATTTTATTTTTAAATTTAAATTATTAATTATATTTTTTTTTTTTTTATTTACACTTAATTTTTTAATTTCTAATAAACACATAAATATTTTTAAATTAATTTAATATAAATTTGTAAATATTTTTTTAATATCTAGTAAATATTCTTTTGGGATCATGTCTAATATTTCATTACAAAAACCATTAATTATCATAGATATAGCATCTTTATTATTTATACCTCTTTGTAATAAATAAAATATATGTTTTTTTTGTATGTAAGATGATATATATTCATGTTTAATATTTGAATATTTATTTTTTGTTTCAAAGCATGGTATTGTACATATATTACATCTTTTCCCTATGATTAGGGAATCACATTTTGTGAAATTATATGTATTTTTAGAATTTTTATGTATTTTTACTAAACTTCTATTGGTGTTTAGACTTTTATCTTTAGCTATATTTTTTGATAAAATGAAAGATTTTGTGTTTTTACCTATATGTATTACTTTTGTTCCAGTATCTGATTGTTGTTTGAATTTTGTGAATGAAATTGAATAAAACTCACTTTTTGAATTTTTTCCTAATAATATGGAACTTGGGTATTTTCAAGTAATTGCTGATCCAGTTTCTAACTGTATTCAAGATATTTTGCTATTATTTCCTTTACATAATGCTCTTTTTGTTACGAAATTAAATATTCCACCCCTTTTTTTTTTATTACCTGTGTATCAATTTTGTATTGTATGATATTTAATTTTTGCATTATCTTCTAATATTATTTCTACAACTGCAGCATGAATTTGGTTGCTTTGTCTTATTGTTGCCGAACATCCTTCTATATATTTTAGTGAACTATTTTTATCTAAAATTATTATTGTACGTTCAAATTGACCTATATTTGAATTAATTCTAAAATATGATGATAAATTTAATGGACATTTAGTGTTTTTAGGAATATAAATAAATGTTCCATCAGAAGATACTGCTGTATTTAATGTAGAAAAAAAATTATCATTTATTTTAACTACTTTACAAATATATTTTTTTACTAAATTTGAATATTTTTTAATTGCTTTATTAAATGAACAAAATATTATACCAAATTTTTTAAATAATTGTTTTTCATGTGTTGTTTTTACTGATACTGAATCAAATATTGCATCTACAGCTATTTTATTATTTTTTTTAATAGGAATATTTAATTTATTAAATGTTTTTTTAATTTTTTGATTAAATATTTTATTTTTTTTTCTTTTAGGTGATGAATAATATATATATTTTTGATAATTTATTTTTTTGTATTTTCCATTTAATCAATGAGGTTCTTTCATTTTTTTTCATTTTTTATATGCCTTTAATCTTAGTTTTAACATTCATTTTGGTTCTTTTCTTTTATACGATATTATCTTAATAATTTTTTTGTTAATTCCTTTTTTAAGTTTTTCGTTTTTTATATTTGTTACAAATCCTTCTTTATACATGATATTTTAAATTATTTTTTTTAAAATATTTATTTAAATACAATCTGTACATTTTTTATTTAAAGATATTTTATTTATATTTTTTAATGTTGTTTTTGATATATTAATAAGTGATTCTTTTGTTAAGAAAGCTTGATGTGCTGTAATTAATACATTTTTATATGATAAAAGTAAATTTAAATGATCATCATTAATTATATTATAATAATTTTTTTTAAAAAAAATTTTTTCTTCATTTTCATATACATCTATTCCGAGTGAACCTATTTTTTTATTTTTTATTGATTTGATAATTTCTTTTGTATCTATTAATTCTCCTCTACTTGTATTAATTAACATTACATTTTTTTTCATTTGTTTTATTGAGTTCTTATTGATCATATGATGATTATCTTTATTATATGGACAATGTAAACTGATTATATCTGATTTTTTATATATATTTTTTAATGACGTATATTTAGCTCCAAATTGTTCTATTTCTTTAGAAATTATTATATCGTAAGCCAATATTTTTGTATTAAAATTATGTAAAATTTTAATTAGAATTTTTCCTATCCTACCTGTTCCTATAATACCTATAGTTTTATTATGTAAATTAAATCCAACTAAGTTATTTAATGAAAAATTTCTGTTTTGTGTATTTTGATATGATATATGTATTTTTCTACTTAAATTTAATATTAATCCTAATGTATACTCAGCTATAGATTCTGGTGAGTATGATTTTACATTTATAACTTTTATATTATATTTTTTTGTTATTTTTAAATTTACATTATTATGACCAGCACATCTTAATGCTATTGTTTTAATATTATATTTGTGTAATTTTTTTATTATTTGTTCTGTGTTTGCTTTATCATTTACGAATATACATATATGATTATGTCCTTTTGCTTTGTTTACTGTGTTAATATTTAAAGATTTTTTTTCATATTTTATATTAAAATTATATTTTTTATTTATTTTATTAAAATATTTTATTTCGTATTTTTGAGTACTAAATAATATTATTTTATTCATCATTTTATTTTTTTTAAATAATTCAGTTATTAATTTATATGATAACATGTATTTTTTTTAAAAAAAATATTTTCACATTAATTTATTTAAATTTATTTATTTAATTATTTTAAATTTAAACAAATATTTATATATTAATTTTTTTATATTTAAAAAAGTTTTTTATTTAAAGTTATATTATTATAAATAATTTATATTATTGATTATAAATTTGTTTTTTTAAATTTTTAAATGTAATATTTTTTTGTTTAAATTAATTTTTAATATATAATATTAGTTATAATATATTGATATTTTTAAAAATTATTAATATAATTTTTTTTTAAAAAAAATATTATTTTTTTTTAGTTGTTTTAGTATTTAAATATAATTATATATTATATATATATTATATATATGTTTATATTAATTTTTTACAATTTATATATTGAAATTATTTTTTAAAATAATTTAATAAAAATATTATTAATTTAATTAATATTAAAATATATTAAAATATTTTATATTTTTTAAAAAATAATAAATATTTTAAATATTTTTATTTATTAACTTTTTAAAGTTTATATATGTTTATTATTTCTTTTGATTTTGGTATGAAATATATTGGTGTAGCTGTAGGTCAGCGTTGTACAAAGACTGCTAGTCCAATAATTTGTTTGAATGCTAAAAAAGGTATACCTGTAAATTGAATGGAAATTAAGAAAATTATTGATATATGATTAATACAACAGGCAGTGATTGGTTATCCTTATAATATTAAAGATAATAAATGTAAATTAATTATAAATTATATAAATAATTTTGCTAATTACTTAATAAACAAATTTGGATTAAAAATTTTTTTTTCTGATGAAAGATTTACATCATATGCAGCTCGTAATTTTATAAATAAAAATTTTGAATTTTATAATTCTTTTTATTCTAATTATAATATACATACAATTTCTGCTGTATTTATTTTAGAGAGATGATTTGAATTAAATTAGTTTTTTTATTTGTAATTACTAATACACTTAATTATTTTTTTAATATCTAAAGGTAGAGAAGATTTAATTGATATTATTGTTTTTTTGATTGGATGTATGAATTTTAGTTGTGAAGCATGTAGTGCTTGTCTGTTTAATTTTTTAATTTCATATAAAATATTTTTTGGTATATTATTAATGTTTTGATATATATTTTTATTTATATATATTTTTTCACCTACTATTGGGTGATTAATATAATTCATATGTACTCTTATTTGATGAGTTCTTCCTGAATGTAATTTAATTTTAATTCAAGTAAATAATGAAAATTTTTGTATTACTTTATAATATGTTATTGATTTTTTTCCTTTTTTATTAACAGACATAATAGTTCTATGATATTTATTTCTTGAAATTGGAATATTAATGATTCCATCTGATTTAATATTTCCATGTACTAATGCGTAATATATTCTTTTTATTTTTCTATTTTTAATTTTTTTAATTAATATTTTATATGTTTTTATATCTTTAGCTATGATCATTAAACCTGTAGTATCTTTATCTAATCTATGTACTATTCCACATCTTGGAATTTGTTTATATATATTTGGATAATAAAACATTAATGTATTCATTAATGTATTTTGTAAATTTCCAGCTCCTGGATGTACTACAGTGTTTTTTTTTTTATTGATAATTAATAAATTTTTATCTTCATAAATTTTGTTAATTTTAATATTATTGTTAGCTATTGGTTTATTTTTAGTTTTGGTAAATTTATTTATTTTGATTAAATCTTTATATTTAGTTTTTTTACTTGGTTTTATAATTTGTTTTTTATTTATATATACATATTTTTTTTTAATTAATTTTATGATTTGATTTCTTGAAATATGATTTATATTTGATTTGATAACATTATCTATTCTTTTTCCTGACATAAATTTATTTACTTGAATATATTGCGATTTTGTTATTTTCATTTTCAATTGTTTTGAATAATTTAATAAGTATTAAAATCTTTTATATTTGTAGGTGATTTATTTACCTATACAAAATTTTTTAAATATATTTTTAATTATTTTATTTGATGTAATTTTTTTTTTTCCAACTATTATATTTAATTTTTTTTGTATTTTAAATAAATATTGATATATAATATCAATATTAATTTTATTTGTAATCAAATAAAATTTTAAATTTTTATATATATTTTTAATTAAACTTAATGATTTTTTTATTAATATTATATGTCTTTGTTTTACTAAAAATGTATTTTCGTTATTTAAATTTATTTTTTTAATTTTTTGTTTTATTATTTTTAATATATTATTTGTTCCATATTTTTTTTTTATTGAAATATTAATTATAGTATATCTTTTTTTTTTAATTATTTTTGGTTTTTCTTTTGTTAAATCTATTTTGTTTCTTATTAATAATATAATTTGATTTTTTTGAATATTATATTTATACTTAATATTTTTTTTATATATTGAAATAATATTTTTTATTTTAGTATCTAGCGAATTATCTATATATAAAATAAATTTAGATTTTTTGATTTCATTTTTAATTTTTTTAATACCTATTTTTTCTATTTTATTGTTTGTTTTTTGTATTCCAGCTGTATCTATAATTTTTATTTTTGTATTATTTATGTTTATGTATTCTTTAATAATATCTCTAGTAGTTCCAGCAATATTAGTAACAATTGATGTATCTTTTTGTGTTATTAAATTTATTAAACTTGATTTTCCTACATTTGGTTTGCCTACTATAGTAATTTGTATATCTTCTTTAATTAAAATATTATTTTTGGATTTTTTATATAAATCGTTTAGTTTTTTTTTAATATTATTAATTTTTTTTTTAAAAAATAACATTTCATTATTATTTATTTTTTTTTCTGAAAAACTTATTTTTTTTTCTAAAAAAATTAGTTTATTTTGTATTGAATTTATTATTTGATTTATTTTTTTAGATAAATTTCCTTCTAGTGTTTTTATTCCACATATAATAGTATTATATGATTTTGCGTGTATTATTTCGTTTATTGTTTCTGCTTGTATTAAATCTACTTTATTATTTCAAAATGCTCTTTCTGTAAATTCACCTGGGTTTTGCAATTCTAGTGTTTTTTATTTTGAAATCTATTATAGATTGTATTATTAGTTCAATTATTTTTTGTCCTCCATGACTTTGTAATTCTAGTATATCTTCTCCTGTAAAAGATTTTGGTGATTTGTATAATATTGCTATTCCATAATCTATTATTTGTTGATTTTTATTTTGGAATGGTAAATATTCTGCATGTCTTGGTTTAATTATTTTACCTAATATTTTTTTAGTTATAGTTAATGTTTTTTTACCTGATATTCTTATTATTCCTATACCACTATTACCTATTGGGGTGGATTGTGCAAAAATAGTTTTTGTGAAATTTTTCATTTTTATTTATATTTTTTTTCTATAATTTTTTGTTGTATTCAATTCATTAAATTATTAATAATATAATATATTATTAATCCATTAGAAAAATATGAAGATAATATAGTAAACATTAAGGTAAATAATATATTATTTATTTTTGTGTATATAGAGATTTTTTTTTTATTTGATTGGTATGAAATATATAAAGATATACCCATTAATATAGGTAAAATACGATATTTATCAGGTTCAGATAAATCTTTTATTCATAATATAAATTTAGAATATTTAAATTCTATTGGTAAAGATATTATATTATAAATGGAAAAAAAAATAGGTAATTGTATTAATATTGATATGATGCTGTTTATTGGGTTTATTTTTTGATTTTTGTATAACTCAATAATTTTATTATTCATTTTAATATGATTATTTCTATATCTGGTTTTTATTTTATTTATTTTAGATTTTAGTTTTTTAATTTTTCTTGTATATTTATGTTGTATTTTATTTATTGGATATGTAATAATTTTAATTAGTAAAGTTAGTAATATTATTGAAAATCCTAAATTATTTGTTATTTTATTAATATTAATTAATATTTTAAATAAATATTTAGTTATATATCAAAACTTACCATATTTTATAGTATTACTTAAACTTGGATTTATATAATTAAGATTATTAATTAATTTTGGACCTATTCATAATTTAATTTTAATAATTTTATTATTTTTTTTTAATATATTTATTTTATTTTTATATCCTAACGTAATAAGATTTTTGATTTTATCTTTTTTTATAAATATTTGTGATCTTTGAATTTTACTAGGAATTAATGTTACAAGAAAATATTTTTCAAACATTGTTATTCAATTTAATTTTTTATTTTCCTGAGTATTATTAATTTTATTAAAATTATATTCTTTATATTCTTTATTATTTATAAAATAAGCTAAATTCTGTTCATCTTTTAAATTATATATTTTATTTTTATTAATATTTATATATTGCGTTAATTCATTAATTATATTAAATTCAATATTTTTATTAGTTTTATTATAAAATTTGTATATAATATTTATATCATATGAATTTTTGTTAAAAATTATTTCTTTTATATATTTAATATCTTTTTCTTTTGATTCTAATTGGATAATTAAATATTTTGGTTTTTTAAATATTTTGTTATATGAATTAAATTTGATTTTTTTTATATATTTATTATTATTTTTTTGTTCTTCTATATTAGAATTTATTGTGTATATTTTATTCTTGTTATTAGATATTTGAAAATTATTTTTATATTGGTTTTCTTTATTAAATTTTAATAATTTAACATCTTCTATATTTCCTGTATATTGATTTATTTTTGTTATTAAAACATTATTTTTAATATATATATAAGGTTTATTTTGTATATATTTATTATTTTTATATGTTTGTTTAAAATCATTGGTTGTTTTACTTTTTAATTGTGTATTTATTAATAATGTAATAATAATTAATAATATGTTTATTTGTTTTTTAAAATACATATTTGTTTCCTTTTAAAATATATATTTTTATATATTGATATAAATAAATTTTATTTATAATGTTTTTTTCATATTTTTATTAAAGTATTTCATATTTCTTTTTTTTTATAAAATAAAATATTATTTTTGATTATTATTAAATAATCTGTTTTTTTTATTTTATGTTGTTTAATTCTAAATGTTTCATATATAATTCTTTTAATTTTATTTCTTTTAACTGCTGATTTAATATATTTTTTTTTAATTATTGCTAGAATTCTAGGATATTTTAATTTATTTTTTTTATTTCCTATTATTAAGAAATGATAATTTATTTTTCGTTGATATATTTTTTTATTTAAAATTTTCATTTTTTTTTTAAAAAAAAATCTTTCTTTATTTTGATATATATCTTCTTTTTTTTTTTCTTTTATTTGATAAAATTTTTTTACCATTTTTTTTTAACATTCTAATTCTAAATCCATGTGTACGTTTTTTTTTTATATTTGATGGTTGAAATGTTCTTTTCATATGTTTTTTTTAGTTATTATTTTAAATGTTTTTATGTATAATAAATTATTATTATATATATTATGTGAGGTTTATTTTGTCGCAAAAATTATGACAAAAATGTTTAAATAAATTAAGATATAATTTATCAAAATATGAGTTTAACATGTGAATACTTCCATTACAAGCTGTAATATATGATAAATATATAAATTTATATGCTCCTAATTTAGTTGTTTTAAATTATGTTCGTAAAAATTATTTAATTTACATAAATCAATTTATTTTTCTTTTTTACAAGAATGTTTTAAAGATTAATTTTTATGTTGGTAGTGTTAATGAAAATAGTAATAAATTTTCTAAAAAAAATAATTTTTTTTTAAATAATTTAAGTAATAAATTTAATGATTGTTATTTAATTAAAAAATATAAATTTGATAATTTTATTGTTAGTAAATCTAATTTGGTTGCTTACAGGGAGTCTATTAATTTAAGTTATTTAAATACTAATAGTATTAAATTGTTATCAATTTATAGCAAACCAGGTTTGGGTAAAACTCATTTACTAAATGCTATTGGTAATAATATTGGTTTATTATATGGTTTTAGTAAAAATATTATTTATATAAATTCTAAAATATTTGTTAGTAAAATGGTTTGATCTTTGTATAATAATTGTATAGAAGAGTTTAGATCTTATTTTAAAAATGCTTATATTTTATTATTTGATGATATTCAATTTTTAGAAAATAAAACACGTTCTCAAGAAGAATTTTTTTGTATTATAGATTATTTAATAGAAAATAATTGTTTTATTGTTTTAACATCTAATGATTATATTGAAAATATTAATTTAAATAATAGATTAATTTCTAGATTATTGTTTGGTATGGTTATTAAATTAAGTACAATTGATTATAAAATTAGATATTTGTACTTAAAGAATAATACTAAATTTATTAATTTAAAATTAAGTGATAATATTATTGAATATATATCTAATTTAAATATAAATAATATTTTAAAACTTCAAGGTGTATTAAATAATTTATTAGTATATTCTATATATAATAAACGATTAAATAATATTACTATAGATTTTGTTATATATATATTGTATAATTTTTGTTTTTTATGTAATGATAAAAATAGAATATTAAATATACAAAATATAGTTTCAGATTATTACAAAATTTCAATTTTGGATTTGTTATCAAAATCTCGTAATAAATATTTAATTTATCCTAGACATATGTCTATTGCTATTAGTAGAAAATTAACTAATTTTAGTTTATTAAAATTAGGTAATTTTTTTGGCGGTCTAAATCATTCTACTATACTTTATTCTTGTAAAAAAATAAAAAAGTTATCTGTTAAGAATAGAAAGGTTAAGTTAGATTTTAATAATTTAATTAAATTAATTGTATTATCGAAAGATGAAATTTTATATAAAAAAAGAAAGAGTATTTAAATTATTAAGTAAATTAAATAGTTATGTTGGTAGTTCATTAAAAAATCCTGTAATTAATAATATTTATTTAAAATTAAAGGATAATGTTTTGTATTTGATAGTTACTAATTTAGAAGTAGAAATTCGTTATCATCTTAATATATATAAAAAAGATATATTTAAAAATGGTATTTTAACTGTTAATATACGTAAATTATATGAATTATTTCGTACTTATTCAAATAAAGAAAATATTTTATTTGATTTTTATGGTAATAGATTAAAAATAGTATACTTAAAAAGTATTTCTTATTTATCTACTATTGATTATAAGAAATTTCCTGTGTTTAATAAAAATTTTTTATTTAAGTTTGAGTTTTGTGTTTCAAATATTATATTAAAAAAAATTATTAAATTAATTTATTTTTCTGTAGGCGATCAAAATGTATATCATTATTTAAATGGTGTTTTTATAGAATTTATTAATAATAATTTTTTTTTTGTAACTACAGATGGTTATCGTATTTCTATATATAATTTACCTATTAAGTATGTTGGTTTAAATATAAAAAAAAATTTTTTTTTTATTATTTCTTATAAATTAATTATGGAATTATTTAAATTACTTGATTTTTTTGATAAAAAGGATGTTGTTTTTCAAGTAAATGAAAATATGATTAAGATTATTTATGGTGAATTTATAATATATTCTAGTTTAATAAATGGAAATTTTCCTGATTATAAAAATATTATATCTGTAGTGAAATTTTATAAATTTATAGATATAGATATTATAAATTTAAAAAATGTTTTATTACGTTCTTCTGCAATTTCAGGATGTTGTTTAAATCATATAACTTTTTGTTTTAAAAATGAATTGTTGTTGGTTTATTCTAGTGATTTAAATAATAATGAAGTAAAGGAAGAAATTATAGTTGATAATGTTAATAATTTAAGTTTGAAAATTAGTTTTAATATTAAGTATATATTGGATATAATAAATTCTATTGAAGATTCAAATAAGATACGTTTTTTTTTTAAAGATTATAATTCTATTATTAAAATTATTGATTTAAATAATAAGTATATTAAATATATGATTATGCCTGTAGTATTATAACTATATAATAAGTATTTTGTTAATATTTTAAAATGAGAAATAGTATGATTTGTAATTTTTATGATTCTTCTAATATTAAAGTATTAAAAGGTTTGGATGCTGTACGTAAGCGTCCTGGTATGTATATTGGTGATACTTATGATGGTAGTGGTTTACATCATATGGTTTTTGAAGTTGTGGATAATTCTGTTGATGAAGCTTTAGCAGGTTTTTGTAAAAATATTATAGTTACTTTACATAAAGATAATTCTGTTTCAGTTTTAGATGATGGTAGAGGTATTCCTACTGATATACATGATGATCTTGGAATTTCAGGTGCAGAATTAGTTATGACTATTTTACATTCAGGAGGTAAATTTAATAACGATAGTTATAATTTTTCTGGTGGTTTACATGGAGTAGGTATATCTGTAGTTAATGCATTATCTGAAAAATTAGAATTGAAAATTTATAGAAATAAAAAAGTTTTTCATCAAATTTATTTTTTAGGAATTCCAGAAAATAAATTATCTATTATTGGTGATACGGATTTGAATGGAACTTATATACGTTTTTGACCTGATAGAAATATTTTTTATGGAAATATAGATTTTAAATTAAATATTTTATTTAAAAGATTGAATGAATTATCTTATTTAAATTCTTTTTTAAAAATAAATTTAGTAGATAAAAGATCTAATATAAATTTAAATATTAATAATAAAGGTGGTATTAAATCTTTTTTAAATTATTTGGTTGGAAAAAAAAAATCTATTCATAAAAATATATTTTATTTGGATTTTAAAAAAAAAAAATTTATTTTAAGTGTAGCATGTAAATGAATTGATTCTAGTAAAAATAATATTATTTGTTTTACAAATAATATACCACAACATGATGGTGGTACTCATTTGATTGGTTTTAAATCAGCTATAACTAGAACTACTAATATTTATTTAGATCAAGAAATTAATAAAAGAAGAGTAAAGTTTAATGTTAATGGTGAAGATACTAGGGTAGGATTATTTGCTATTATATCTATAAGAATACCTAACCCTAAATTTTCTTCTCAAACTAAAGAAAAATTAATTTCTTCTGAAGTTAAATTTTTAGTTAAATCTTTGGTTAGTGAATATTTATTAGATTTTTTTTTAAAAAATCTTAATGATACTAAAAATATAATGAATAAAATTATTAATTCTTTTAAAATTAGAGAATCTGCTAAAAAAGCTAGAGAATTATTAAAAAAAAAAAATAATTTATGATTGTCTAGTATAGCTAGTAAATTAGCTGATTGTCAGGAAAAAAATCCTAAGTTAAAAGAAATTTTTTTAGTTGAGGGTGATTCTGCGGGTGGTTCTGCTAAGCAAGGTAGAAATCGTTTAAACCAAGCTATTTTACCATTAAAGGGTAAAATTATTAATGTTGAAAAAACTAATTTAGATAAAATTTTATCTTCTAAAGAAATTAATACATTAATTTCTGTTTTGGGTTGTGGAATTATAAATAATAATTTTAATTTATCCAAACTAAGATATCATAATATAATTATTATGACTGATGCTGATGTGGATGGTGCTCATATTCGTACTTTATTATTAACATTTTTTTATAGATATATGCCTGATTTAATAAATCAAGGTTATTTATATATTGCTCATCCACCTTTGTATAAAATTAAAAAGAAGAATATTGAGTTTTATGTAAATCATGAATATGATTTATTTAAATATAAAATTTTTTTTTCTTTTAAAAATATTATTTTATATAAAGATAAAAAAAATATTTTATTATGTAATAATGATTTAATGAATATATCATTAGAATATGTTAAAATTCTTGATTTATTTTCTTTAGATAAAAGTAAGTTTTATGTTTATCTTTTTAATAGGTTAATGTTTTTTAGAATTATTAGTATTAATAGTTTATTAGATATTAAATTATGAATTAATGATTTTTTATTAATTTTGAATGATAATTTGTTTTTTAAAAATAAAATTTTTTGTAAATTAATTAAAAAAGATGGTGTTTTTTTAAAATTTAAATTTATTTATGTAAATAATTTTATTAATGAGGTTATATATATAGATAAATTTTTCTTTTTAAATAAATATTTGAATTTTACAAATTTAAGTAAAAAAATATATTTTTTTAATTTTAGTTATAAAAAATATATTTTATTAAATAATGTAAAAAAATATTTTAAAGATTTTTATTCTTTGATAGTTTTTTTGCTTGAAAAATATAAGGATAATATATTTATTCAACGTTATAAAGGTTTAGGTGAAATGAATCCTAATCAATTATGAGATACAACAATGAATCCTAAAAATAGAGTTATTTCAAAAATATTAATTAAAGATGCTGTTAAGGCGGATAAGTTGTTTAAAATTTTAATGGGTGATGATGTAAAATCTAGAAGATATTTTATTGAAAATAATTCAATTAATTTTAAAGATATAGATATATAGTTTTTACAAACTCCCCCGACTGGATTCGAACCAGTGACATACGGATTAACAGTCCGCCGTTCTACCAACTGAACTACAGAGGAATGATATTATATTATATTAAAATTATTTCTATGTCAAAAATTATTTATTTTTAATTTTTTTTTAATATGTTACTATAATAAATATATTTATTTTTTTTTAGTGGGATGTCTGAGAGGTTTAAAGAGCACGTTTGGAAAATGTGTATACATTATTTGTATCAAGGGTTCGAATCCCTTTCCCACTATTTAAAATATTTATGTAATGTAATTTTATTATATTTTTAGAGGTTGTTATGGTAGTAATACGTTTAGCACGTTATGGTAGAAAAAAATTACCATTTTATCATATAGTGGTATCTGATAATCGTAGATTTCGTAATGGAAAATTTATAAAAAAAATTGGTTATTTTGATCCATTTATGAAATTATTTAAAGATGAATTAAATATTAAGTTAGATATTAATGAATTGAATTTTTGAATTAAAAATGGGGCTTTAATTTCTAAAAAAGTTCAATTTTTAATAAAGGAATATAAAAAAAATATTTCATTAATTTAGTATAAATTTTTTTTTGAATATTTTAAAGTTATATTTTAGTAATTTTTAATTTAAATATAAAATATTTTTTATATAAAGTGAATTTTATAATAATTAGTATTAATCCTAATTTTTTTACTTCTCCTTTTAAGAATGGAATTATATATAAAGGAATTAAAAAAGGTATTATTAAATTTAAAATTTTGAATTTAATAGATTTTAGTGAAAATAGACATAGTATTGACGATAAAATTTATGGTGGTGGGTCAGGTTTATTGATTAAACCAGAATCTTTATTTTTAGCTATTAGAAAATCTAAAAGTTTTGATAAAAATTCTTTTGTTATTTATTTATCACCTCAAGGTAAGATTATTAATGATAATTTAATTAAAAAATTATTATCTTATGATAGTTTAACTTTTGTGTGTGGTCGTTATAATGGTATTGATCAGCGTATTATAGATAATTATATTGATATGGAATTATCTGTCGGGGATTATATTTTAAGTTGTGGAGAAATATCTGTTTTAGTCGTTATAGATGTTTTAATTAGGAAAATACCTGGTATATTAAATAATATTAATTCATCTAAAAATGATTCGTTTGATTTTTGTGGTGGATTATTAGGATATCCTAATTATACTAGACCTAGAGTGTTTAATGGAAAATTTGTACCTAAAATTCTTTTATCTGGAAATCATAATAAAATAAATATTTGAAGATTTAAAAAATCTATTAAAAAAACTTTAATTAATAAACCTTATTTATTTAAAAAATATTTGTTAAATAAAAATCAAAAAAAAATTTTTAAAAAAAATAAAAAAAAATATAATATATAATATTTAGGTATTTTATGAAGAATAAAATGATTAGTTTTGTTGAAAATGAATATTTTAATGATAAATTATTTTTATTTAGATCTGGTTATTTATTAGAAGTAAAAATTTGAGTATTTGAAGGTAATAAAAAGAGATTACAATCTTTTATTGGTATTGTTATTTCTGTAAAAAATAAAGGTATTAATTCTTCTTTTACTTTAAGAAAAATTTCCCATGGTATTGGAGTTGAAAGAGTTTTTAAGAAATATTCTCCCATTATACATTCTATAATAATTAAAAAGAAGAAATTTTTTAAGAAATCAAAATTATATTATTTGCGTAATAGGAATAATTAAATTTTAGTTGTTTGATAAAATCTAATGTATAGATTACTAGTTTGTGTTGAATATAATGGTTCTAATTATATTGGTTGACAAAAACAAAATTCACTTCAATTGTATAGTATACAAGGTGTAATAGAAAAGATTTTGTCTGTAATAGCCAAACATAATGTTGATATTTTTTGTTCTAGTAGAACTGACGCTGGTGTACATAGTATTGGTCAAGTTTTTCATTTTGATACTTTAACTTTTAGAACTGAAAGAGATTGATTATTTTCAGCTAATAATAATTTACCTTATGATATTGCTTTTAAATGAGTTAAATTTATTTCTTTAGATTTTCATGCTCGTTTTAGTGCCTTATCTAGAAGGTATATATATGTTATTTATATGTCTAAAATTAGATCTTGTTTTTTGAATAAATTGGTTACTTATTATTTTTATGATCTGGATGTTAATCTTATGAGTAAAGCTTCTAAGTTTTTATTAGGTGAACATGATTTTAGTTCTTTTAAATCTTCAGGATGTGAATCTATAAATCCAATTAGAAATGTACTTAATATAAGTATATATAAAAAAAATAATTTTATTTTTTTTGATATTACAGCTAATTCGTTTTTATATCGTATGGTTCGTAATATTGTAAGCAGTTTATTGCTTGTAGGAATTAAAAAATATTCTATTTTTTGAATAAAAGAATTTTTGTCATACAAAAAGAATGATGTTTTTAAAATTAATGTTGTAAAACCTAATGGTTTATATTTATTAAATGTTTATTATTAATTTAATGATATATATTTTTCTAAAAATAAATATATTTAATTTTTTTAAATAGATATTTTATGCAATTTATTGATAATATAGTGTATTTTATTGTTTTTTGTTTTATGTTTTATGGTTTTAAGAGGGGTTTTTTAAGAGAATTATTTGCATTATGTTTTTTTTTTCTTTTGTATCCTTTGTTAGATGTTTTTTGGTTAAAATTTTTTAATAAATATTGAATAACTTTGTTAAAAAAAAATAATTTACTTTTTATTTTTTTAAATTTATTTATTTTTGTTTTATTTAATTTTTTTGAGAGTTTAATGTATTTTTTATTTAAAAAATTTTTTATTTTTTTTGTATTTTTTTTAGATAAGATTTTAGGTATAGTAATTGGTCTTTTAAGAGGATTTTTAATTATATTTGTTATTTATAATTTATATAATTATTACTTAAATTTATTTTAATAAATTAATTGCGGGGGTTGGATTTGAACCAACGACCTTCGGGTTATGAGCCCGACGAGCTACCACTGCTCTACCCCGCTAATATATATATGATATCATAATGTTATTAATATGTAAAAATTAATATATTTTTTAAAAAATATATTTTGAAAAATTATTTTAATCTATTAATTAATAAATAATAGTGTGTTAAATTATTAATATAAATTGATATTAAATTTTTTATTTTTATTAATTAAAGTCCATAAAATTGAGTATTATTTCTTTTAATTTAAGGTATATTTTATATGAGTAAAATCGTTAAAGTTATAGGTAGAGAAGTATTAGATTCTCGTGGATGTCCTACAGTTGAAGCTGAAGTACATTTAGATAGTGGTTGTTATGGTAGATCTATTGTTCCTTCAGGTGCTTCTACTGGTTCTAAGGAATTTTTAGAATTACGTGATAATGATTTAAATCGTTTTTTTGGTAAAGGTGTATTAAAATCAGTATTTATAATTAATAATATTATTTCTAAAGAAATTATTGGTTTAGATGCTTTAGATCAATTTAATATTGATAAAGTTATGATTGATATTGATGGTACAAATAATAAATCTAAATTAGGTGCTAATTCTATTTTAGCTGTTTCTTTATCTGTTGCAAAAGCAAGTTCTAATTATTTAAAATTACCATTATATGAATATATAGGGAAATTAATTAATAATAATAAATTTTCTATGCCAGTTCCTATGGTGAATATTATAAATGGTGGATGTCATGCTGATAATAATATTGATATTCAAGAATTTATGATATTACCAATTGGTGCAGATAGTTTTAAACATGCTGTTAGAATGTGTTCAGAGATTTTTCATAATTTAGGTAAATTATTAAAATTAAATGGTAAAAAGATATCCATAGGAGATGAAGGTGGTTATGCTCCTGATTTGTCTTCCAATGAAGAAGCTTTAATGTTAATTAGTGATTCTGTTAAAGAGTCTGGATATATATTAGGTAAAGATATTTATATATCTTTAGATTGTGCATCTTCTGAGTTTTATAATGAAAAAGAAAAAAATTATTTTTTAGAAAGTAAAAAATTTACTTTTTATGAATTAACAGAATTTTTAAATAATTTAGTTAATAAATATTCAATTATTTCAATTGAAGATGCATTAAGTGAGTTAGATTGGGATGGATATGTTTATTTAACTAGTGTTTTAGGTTCTAATGTTCAGTTAGTTGGTGATGATTTATTTGTTACTAATTCTAGTTTATTACAGAAAGGTATAGATTTAAATGTTGCAAATTCTATTTTAATTAAACCTAACCAAATTGGTTCATTAACTGAAACTTTAGATGCTATAAAATTAGCTAAAAAAAATAATTATTCTACAATAATATCTCATCGTTCTGGGGAAACTGAAGATACTACTATTGCTGATATAGCAGTTGGAACTTCTTCTGGTCAAATTAAAACTGGATCGATGAGTAGGTCTGAAAGAATAGCTAAATATAATAGATTAATTCGTATTGAAGAATATTTAGGTTCTTCTTTATATAAAGGTATTGAAGAATTTAATTTTTTAAACAAAAATAAATAAATTATTTGTTTCTGTTTTTTAAAAATAATAAAAAATATATTTTGTATATATAATTTTATATATAATTATTTTTTTTTAAAAAAAATATTTATTTTAATTATATATAATTTTATATATATTTTTAAAAAAATTAAAATAGATAAAAATTTAATTTTTATATTATTTAAAATATTGAATAATAAATCCTATATAGATAGGATTTATTTATATTCATTCTATTAAAAAGAAATTTTTTTTTCCATTGTTTATTAATGTATATTTATTGTATAATTTGTCTTTTTTTTTTATACAATAATTTGTATCATTAATAATTATATTATTAATATATATTGATTTATTTATAATAAAATTATGTGCTTGAGATCTAGATTTGACTATATTAAGTAGTAATAATATTTTTTTTATATTTTTATTTTTTTTTTTTAATTTAAACTTTGGCATGTTTATATTAAAAAGTTTTTTTAATTTTTTTTTGTTTATTTTTTTTTTTTTTTTAAAAAGCAAATCTGATGCAAAAATAGAATTTTGTAATTCTTTTTTGCCATGTATTATTTCTGTAATTTCTTGAGCTAATATTTTTTTTATGTTTTTTATATTTTTATTTTTTAATATATATTCAATATCGTTTATTTTGATAAATGTAAGTTGTTTGAGTAATGTAGGAATTTGTTCATCTTTTGTATTTAATCAAAATTGATAAAATTCGTATGGAGTTGTTATATTTTTATCTATTCATAATGTTTTATTTTCTGTTTTTCCAAATTTTAAACCATTTTTTTGTGTCATTAAAGGTAATGTAATACCGAAAACTTCTTTTTTTGTTTTTTTTTTTATTAAATCTATACCTGAAGTTATATTACCTCATTGGTCTGATCCACCAATTTGTAAGTTTATATTAAATTTTTTATATAAATATAAATAATCATAACTTTGTAAGATATTATATGACATTTCAGTAAAAGATATACCTTTTTTATTTTTATTATTCCTAATTTTAATTGCTTCTTTATTTAACATTTTGTTTATAATAAAATATTTTCCTATTTTTTTTAAAAAAAATATCATTTTCATTTTTTTAAATCAATTGCTATTATTTAATATACTGATTTTATTATTAGTATTTTTATTTAATATATTTTTAATTTGTTTTGATATTTTTTGAGTAAATTTTTTAATTTTTTTTTTAGATAAATAATCTCTACTTTTTTTTTTAAAACTAGGATCACCTATTTCTGATGTAATATTACCTATTAATATAGTAATTTTATGTCCTTCATTTTGTAATCTTTTTAAGCTTATTAAAGGAATTAAATGTCCTAAGTGTAAACTTTTGTATGTAGGGTCAAATCCGCAATATATTTTAATATTTTTTTGTTTTATTTCATTTAATATTTTTTTTTCATTAGAGATGTTAATTATTAATTCTCTTTTTTTAAATTCATTAATTATGTTTTTTGTCATATATTTATAATTATATTAATTTATTAGAGTTTATTTTAAAGTATAAATTATTATATAATAGTATTGTATTGTATTACATTGTTTGTTATTATTTTAATATTTATGTATTTATATTGTTTATTAAAAAATTTGTTTACATTTAGATTTTTTTATTATATTTTGCGTTCTTAACTCAGAGGTAGAGTACCATTTTGACGTGATGGGAGTCAGTGGTTCGATTCCACTAGAACGCATGTTTTTTTATTAAATTAATATAAAATTAAGTAAGTGGATTTAAGTATGAAAAAAACTAAAATAGTTTGTACTATGGGTCCTTCAATTAATAATGAAAAGGTATTAATTAAGTTAATAAATGTAGGTATGGATGTTGCTAGATTAAATTTTTCTCATGGAGATTATAATATTCATAAAGGTTATATATCTAAATTAAAATCAGCTATGAAATTTACAGGTAAAAAAATTGCTGTTTTATTAGATACTAAAGGTCCTGAAATACGTACTTCTAAACTTGAAAACTCTAAGGAAGTATATTTAAATTCTGGACAGTTGTTTAGTTTTATACATAATCCTAATTATGTAGGTAATTCCAATATGGTTGGTGTTTCTTATAAAAATTTTTTTAATGATTTAAGTATAGGAGATATAATTTTAGTTGATGATGGTTTAATTTCTATGGAAGTTTGTGATAAAAAAGATAATAAAGTTATTTGTTTTGTAAAAAATAGTGGTTTTTTGGGTGAAAATAAAGGTATAAATTTACCTAATATTTCTATTAATTTACCTGCTTTATCTGTTAAAGATAAGGAAGATTTGGTTTTTGGATGTAAATATAAAGTTGATTTTATAGCTGCTTCTTTTATTAGAAAAAGTTCAGATGTTTTAGAAATTAGAGAATATTTAAATAATCATGGTGGGGAAAAAATACAAATTATTTCTAAAATTGAAAGTAAAGAGGGTTTATATAATTTTGATAAAATTTTAAATGTTTCTGATGGAATTATGGTAGCTAGAGGTGATTTGGGTGTTGAAATACCTGTAGAAGATGTTATTTTTGCTCAAAAAATGATGATTAGAAAATGCAATTTTTCTCGAAAAGTAGTAATAACAGCTACTCAAATGTTAGAATCTATGATTAATAATCCTAGACCTACTAGAGCTGAAGCTGGTGATGTAGCAAATGCTATTTTAGATGGAACAGATGCTGTTATGTTATCTGGAGAAAGTGCTAAAGGTAAATATCCTATTGAAACTGTTAAAATTATGTATAGTATTTGTGAACGTACTGATGATTCTATGAAACAGGATAATATTTTTTATTATAAAGATGATTTACATATGCCTATTAGTGAAGCTGTGTGTAAAAGCGCTGTAGATATTTCTAAGAAATTAAATTCACCATTGATATTAGTTTATACTAAATCTGGAAGATCTGCTAAATTTGTTAGAAAGTATTTTCCTAAATCTTTAATTTTGGCTTTAACAAAAGATAATATTGTTGAACAACAATTACTTTTAAGTAAAGGTATCATACCTATGATAGTAAAATCTATTAATTCTACTGATGATTTTTATAAAGTAGCTAAAGAATTAGCTATATCAACTGGTTATGCTAAAGTTGGTGATATTGTAATTATGATTTCTGGATCTTTTTCTGGTGTTAGTAATACAACTTTAGTTCATGTATTGTAATGTTTTTTTAACTAATTAATTAAGTTTAGGAAATTTGTTTTAAATTTTTTGTATATTTATAATTTTTTCCTTTTCTTTTTTATTTAGTCTCATTAGAATAATTCCTTGAGTATTTCTTTTTAATATTTTTATTTCATTTACTTTTATTTTTATTAAATTACCTTTATTAGTAGTTATTATTATTATATCTTTGCTTGTTGTTTGTATTACTTTTACTAAATTTCCATTTTTTTTATTTATTTTAATTGATTTTACACCTTTTGTGGCTTTAGATGTTTTGTTAAATTCTTTTATTAATGTTCTTTTTCCGTATCCGTTTTCTGTTATTATTAATATTTCTTGTTGTATATATTTTTTATTAATTATTAGTGATGATATAATTTTATCTTTATCTGATAGAGATATACCTTTAGTACCATATGATGATCTGTTTGTTATTCTTATGTTTTTTTCATGAAATCTAATTGATTTACCTAATTTAGTAAATAACATTATTTCTTGTTTTCCATCTGTAAAATTTATATTATTTATTTTATTGTTATTTTTTAAATTAATTATATTTAATCCTATATTTTTTTTTGTTTTTGTATTATTAATCTTTATTTTTTTAATTAATCCTTTATTAGTATTTATAATTAAGTAATTATATTTTTTTTTATTTTCTATTATTTTAGTAATATATTCTTGTTTTTTTATTTTTATAAAATTATTAATATGTTTTTTCATATCTTTTTGTTTTGGGAATTCATAAACATATTTTTTAAAAAGTTTTCCTGTATTTGAAAATAGTAAAATTTTTTTATGTGTATTTGTAATTAAAGTTTGAATAATATTATCATTGTTTTTTATTTTATTTATTGTTTTACCTTTTCCTCCTTTATGTTGTGTTTCATACATTGATATTTTTTTATAGTTTATATATCCGTTTTTTGTGAGGGTTATTAAGACTTTTTCTTTTTTTATTAAATCTTTAATTTTTATTTTTTTCTGTTTTAAATTTATTTTTGTATTTCTTTTATCTTGGAATTTATTTTTTATATTAATAAATTCTTTTCTTATTTTGTTTTTTAGAATTTTTTTATTTGTAAGTATTTTAATTAATTTTTTTTTTTTTATTTTTAATTTAAAGTATTTTTTTTTTATGTTGTTTAATTCTATTTTTGTTAATTTGTTTAAATTTAAATTTAATAAAGATGATATTTGTTTTTTACTTAATTTATAGTAATTTGGTTTTATATTATTAATTTTTCATTTTTTTTTTTTTTAATTCTTTTTTTGCTTGATTAATGTTTTTTGAATTTATGATTAAATGAACAATATTTTTAATGTATTTAGATGTTATTAATAATCCTTTTAATATATGTATTTTGTTTTTTATTTTTTTTGTTTTAAAGATGGTTTTATTTTTTATTATTTGTTTTCTATATTCAATAAATATTTTGATTATTTTTTTTAGATTTAAGGTTTTAGGTTTGTTTTTATATAGTGCTACAATATTAATTCCATAATGAATTTGTAGGTTTGTTAAAAAGAGTAATTTGTTTATTAAAATTTTTTTTTTTACATCTTTTTTAACTTCTATTATTATTCTCATTCCATCTTTATCTGACTCGTCTCTTATTTTATTTATTCCATCTATTTTTTTATTTTTTGTTAGGTATATAATTTTTTCTATTAATTTAGTTTTATTTATTTGGTATGGTAATTCATATATAACTATATTTTTTTTGTTATTTCTAATATTTTTTTCTATTTTTATTTTTGCTTTAATTTTAATTATTCCTTTTCCTGTTTTGTATGCTTTGTATATTTCTTTATTATTTTCAATTATTCCACCTGTAGGAAAATCTGGTCCTTTGATATATTTCATTAAAGATTTTGTAGATATATGTTTGTTATCTAAAAATGCTATAAATGTATTCATTATTTCTTTTATATTGTGTGGAGGTATATTAGTAGCCATTCCTACAGCAATACCGGTAGATCCGTTAATTAATATATTAGGTATTTTTGTAGGTAGTATTTCTGGTATTTTTTCTGTATTATCATAATTATTTATGAAGTTTACTGTATTCTTTTTTATATCTTTTAAAAATTCTTGTGTTATTTTTGACATTCTTATTTCGGTGTATCTCATTGCTGCTGGTGAATCACCATCTATTGATCCAAAATTTCCTTGTCCATCAATTAAAGGATATCTTAAAGAAAAGTTTTGTGCCATTCTTACTATAGTATCGTATACTGCATTATCTCCATGAGGATGGTATTTACCTATTACATCTCCTACAATTCTTGCTGATTTTTTATATGGTTTGTTGAAATTATTTTTTAATATATACATAGAAAATAAAATTCTTCTGTGTACTGGTTTTAAACCGTCTCTTACGTCTGGTAAAGCTCTACCTATAATTACAGACATAGCATAATCTAAATATGATTTTTTTAATTCTTCTTCTATATTTATAATTTTTATTTTATTTTTGTTTTTTTCGTTCATTTTTTTTAAAAGGTTTTTATTTTTTTAGAATAAATTTATTAATAATTTTTTGAAAATTTACATTAATTGATATTTAGTTATATAATATAAATTATATGATATTTTTATTTTTTAAATAAATAATATTTATTATAAATGATATTATTATGTATATTAATATTTTTATATATATATTTATTTTAAATAAATATATTTATTTAATTTTTAGTTAATTATTTAATATGATTTTTAAAAATAAAGATAATGTGTTATTTAAAACTATGTTTTTTGGTAATAAATATTTAGATATTTTTTATTGTAATAAAGTAAAATATTTGATTTTTGAAAATTTAATTCAAAAACAAATGTCTGTTTTTTGAGGACCAGAAAAAGTTGATTTATTTAAAGATAAAATAGATTTTAAATTTTTATCTGATAATGAGAAGTATGTTTTAATTTGTATTTTAAAATATCAAATTTTATTAAATTATATTCAGATTAAAAATACTAATATTGCTTTATTACCTTTGGTTTCTATTTTTGAATTAGAAAATTGAATTCAAACATGAATTTTTTTTAAAATTATACATTATAATTCTTATAATTATATTGTTAATAGTTTTTTAAGTATTTATAATTTTGTTATAAATGATTCTATTTATAATAGATATATTACAGATAAGATTAAATATATTACTAAGTTTTATAATGATTTAATTATAATTAATAATTATTTAAATTTTGGTAATAATAATTTTTATAATAAGAAATTTTTAGATGAAATTAAGAAAAAATTGTATTTATGTTTAATAAGTATTAATGCTTTAGAATCAGTTTGTTGTTGTGTTAGTTATTTGTTTTTTGTATCTTTTTCTAAGAATAAAAATATGGAAGGTATATTAAAAATTATAAATTTAATTTTTCGTGATAAAAATTTACATTTAATAGGTATAAATAATATAATTAATATTTTAAAATTAGTTAAAGAAGAAAATATGTATTCTATTGTTAAGGAATGTAAAGAAGAAAGTTTTAATATATTTGTTAATATTGTAAATCAAGAAAAGAATTGAGTTAAATACTTATTTACTAATGGTTCTATTATTAATTTAAAAAAAAAAATAGTTTTAAAATATATTGAGTATATTGCTAATTTATTTATGAAAGCTATTTATTTAAAAATTCCTTTTAATGTATATGATAATCCTATTCCTTGAGTAGATAATTGGTTTTCTTTTAGTAAAGAAAGATTTTATTCTTTTGAATTAGAAATTTACTCTTATTTAATAGATGATTAAAATTTTAAAACCCATATTTATTTATGGGTTTTATTTTTTTTTTCTTGTTATTAAACCTATAACAAATCCTGTTGCAGCAGACAATAAAAGAAATGTAACTGGTTTATTTCTAATTTGTTGTTTAAAATTATTAAAAATTTCTTTTATTAATTTATCTCCTTTTTTTATATACTTTTTAGTGTTTTCTTTTACTTCTTTTTCTGCAGATGAATATTGATTTTTTATACATTTTGCAGAATCTTTTATTTTATCTTCCGCTTTTTTAATTATATTCATATTTTTACCAATTTTAATTATTTTATTGTATTAGTATACCAAAATAACTACCGATTATACATATAATAAATATGTATAACATTATTCCTAATGGATTATATTTTTTTTTTAAAAGATGTACGCATATTAATGTTACTATTAATGGTAATAATCCTGGTAAAATTTTATCTAAAATATTTTGTAATGTTACAGGTACATTTTGAATATAATATATTATTAAATGTGTATTTATTTTAGTTCATCTATTTACTAATGATCCTATTATAAATAATCCTAATATAGATGAACCTTCAGTAATTTTTTGTAAAATATTATTATTTATTTCTTTTACTATATTTAGTCCTTTTTTATACCCATAATTTAACATATATTTCATTATTGATAATCTAATTATATTAAAAGAAAAAAAAAATAATATTGGACCTATTATACTTCCTGACATTGCTATACTAGATCCTATAGCTGAGAATATAGGTCTTACTGTTCCTCAAAATATAGGATCTCCTATACCGGCTAATGGTCCCATAAGTCCTACTTTAACATTATTTATTGTCTTTGATTTAATATTTATACCATTAGATTTTTTTTCTTCCATAGCTATTATTATACCTAATATAGGTGCTACCATGTATGGATGTGAATTAAAAAATTCTAGATGTCTTTTGATAGCTTTTATTTTTTGTTTTTCATTGTTTTTATATATTTTTTTTATTATAGGTATCATTGCAAAACAAAATCCTAATGCTTGCATTCTTTCAAAGTTTCATGAACCTTGAATAAATAGACTTCTTATTAATACTTTATTTAAATCTTTTTTATTTATTATATTTTTATTCATTTTGTTTTTTTTATTATTAATCTAATTCATCATCTTTAATTACTGTATTTTCTTTTTTGTTTGTTATATCATTTGAGTTATTTTTATATAACAATTTAATGTAAACTATTGCTATTACTAAAGCTATAATACTTAATTCTATTAGGTTAAAAGATTGAGAATTTGATATTACAAATCCTAAGAAAAAAAATGTAATTAATATACCGCCAGTTTGCATCATGTTTATTATCATTGCATATCCTACAACAACTATTATTCCACTAGCTATATTTAATCCGTTTGTTATAAATATTGGTAATGAATTTAATATATTTTTTACTAAAGAAGATTCCATAGATATACTTGTTAATAATGCAGGTATAGCTACTCTCATGGCTTGTAATATTAAAGCGCTTATATGTATTAAAGTTATATAAGTTGTATTATTTTTTTTTTTTATTATTTTATCAGCAAAATGCTGAAATCCTATAGTTAAACTACGTGTTAATATTGTTAGTAGTTGTCCTGTAGCAGCTACAGGTAAAGCTAATGCTATTCCAGCCCCCATATTTTGTTTGCCTAATATGACTACTATAGTAGAAACTATGGATGCTAATGCTGTGTCTGGACTTATTGCTGCTCCTACATTCATTCAACCTAATGAAGATATTTCTAATGTTCCACCTATTATAACACCTGTTTTTACATCTCCTAAAATTAGTCCTATTAATGTACATGCTACTATTGGTCTATGTAATTGAAACCCATCAAGAACTGATTCTATACCTATTAAACTGCTAGCTAAAAATACTAATACTAATTGTAATCATGTCATATTTTTTTAAATTATTTTATGTTTGTTTTATTTAATATATATATTAAATCTAGTTTTTTGTCATTAGGAACTTTTCTTACTTCTAATTCTATATTCATTTTGTTAAGTTTATAAAATGCTTTAACATCTTTTTTATTTACAGAGACAGCGTCTGTAATTTGTTTTTTGTTTTTATTAAATGACATTCCTCCTACATTTATAGATTTTATTTTTACACCATTTTTTAGGACTTTAATTATATCAGTTGGATTTGTAAATAGTAATAAAACTTTTTCCTCGGAGTATTTAGGATTATTATATACTTTGATAAATTTATTAATATTTACTACATGAGCTGTTATATTTTGTGGTGAAACTTGTTTTAATAATTGAACTCTAATTTTGTCTTTATAAATTTCATCATTTACTACGATTATTTTAGATATTTGAAATTCTTTACTTCACCCAGTAGAAACCTGTCCATGTATTAATCTATCATCTATTCTTGTTAACATAATTTTCATATGTTTATTATTATTATTAATATTAATGTTATTATTATTTTGTTTTTTATTATTATGGTCTGTTTTATTTATGTTTAATATGTTACTAATACCTTGTTTTCCACTATTTATTGCTATTTGTACTAATTCTTCTATTGTTTTTTTTTCTTCTCTTGCCATTAGGGTTTCTAGTAACATTGGTATATTTGTGCCTGATATAATATCACATTTAATTGTATTTTTAGATAATATTTTATTAGCTGCATTAAATGGACTTCCACCTAGAATATCTACAAAAAATATTACTCCTTTTGTTATGTTTAGTTTTTTAAATGATTTTTTGTATTTATATATTATATTATCTAGGTTTTCTCCAGCTAAAAATTTTATTGATGATATATTTTTTTGTTTTCCTATAATTAATTTTATAGTATTTAGTATTTCGATAGATAATTTTCCGTGCATACAAATTATTATTGCTACACACATAATATATTCCTTATTTAAAGTTAAAAATTATTTTTTGGTTATTGAATTTAATATTGGTGCTATCAATAATATTATTATTGATATTATTGAACTGTATATTCCTATCTGTAAAAAGATACTATAATATATATTTAATGAATCAAATGTACTAATAACTGAATTTTTTGGAAATGACATAATTTTTGCTATTTGACCTGATATCATTACAGATATTGATGATGTTAAAAATCATGATCCTACAGTAAAGCCTATTAATTTTTTAGGAACTAATTGTGATATCATTGATAATCCCAATCCTGAAATCATTAATTCTCCTGCACTTTGTAAGGCATAACTTAATATTAATCAAATAGGTGATATTAAACCCATTGAATCTGTATTTATATATATACCCATAGGAATAACTAAAAAAGACATAGCACATAATATCATTCCTACTGCAAATTTATATATTACATCTAGTTTGTTTCCTAATTTATTATATATTATTGTTAATATAGGACTGAGAGCTATAATCCAAAATGGATTTAATGCTTGAAATTGTTCTGGAGATACATTCATTCCTAATAAACTATGTTTAACGTTTCTTATAGCAAAGAAATTTAATGATGTTGGAATTTGATTGTATAATACAAAAAATATAACCGCTTCTGTCATTAATATTAAGGTTACTATCATTTTTTTTTTTTTTATTCCTTTTAGGAAGTAAATTTTTTTTATAAACATTGCTGATATAGTAACGATTATTATTTTAATAATCATATTAGTAACATTAACATTATTAAGTATGTAATATATTAATATTGGTGATAGTATTAATCATATTAATAGGGGTAATATTTTACTTATATTTATTGGTAAGTGGTCATATTTAGAACCATAGTGATTTAATACATTTTTAAAATTTAAAAATATTAATAATGTGACTATTAAACTTATAACAGGTACACTAAATGCTGTGGTTCATCCAAATTTTTTTACTATTCATGGTGTTAATAATATAGATAAAAGAGATCCTAAATTAATTGACATATAGTACATAGTAAAACCATTATCTCTTAGTTTAGGTTTATTCTTGTATATATTAGATAATAATGAAGATGGAGCTGATTTAAATAAACTATTACCTAAAGTTAGTAATGTAATCCCTATGTATAATGTATTAATATTATTTTGTGATAATCATACTGTAGTGTATCCTAATATTAATATTGATAAACCTAGTATTAATGTTCTTTTTATTCCTAAACATTTGTCTCCTAATCATCCTCCTATTACTACTAAGCCATAAGTTAGTGCTGTAAATGATGAAAAAATATCAATAGCTTCTTTTTCTGATATTGAAATTTTATTAATTAAGTAAACTACAATTATAGATTGTAGTCCATAGTATCCGAAACGTTCTAATAATTCTATTACAAATATTAGATAAAATGGTTTGGGTTGTTTGAATATCATGTAATTTATTTAATTTTTATTTATTATTATATATAATTTATTGTTTATTTTTTGTTAATCAAAATCTTTATAATATCTCCATTTTTAGGTATATATTTTTTATTTTTTATTTTATTATTTTTTTTGTGTTTATTTCATCCTTTATATTTAATATATGTTTTGCAATTTATTACTTCTGCTCTTATAAATTTTTTCATGAAATCACTATGTATTTTTTTTGCAGCTTTTAAAATATTATCATTTTTATTTATTATTCATAGTCTTGTTTCTTTTTTATTTATTGTAAAGAATTTTTTTAATTTTAGTAATTTAAAACTAATTTTTTTAATTTTATTTATTTTTTTTTCTTGATTATTTTTAATTTGATTTTGTTTTTTATTTTTATATATTTTTTTGATATCTAATGATACAAAGTATTTTTTGTTATTTTCTTTACTTAAATATTGTTTAATTTGTTTGATTTTTTTTTGTTGTTTATTAATATTTTCTTTGTTACTTATATTAAATATATATATTTTTTTTTTTTTTGTTAATAAATTTATGTTTTTAAAAAATTTTTTTTCATCTGAATTTAAATTTATATTTTTTATATTTTTTTTTTTTAAATTATTTATATAATTATTAATTGTATTTATATATATATTTTTATTTATATTTTTTTTAATTTTTTTTTTTATTTTTTTTAATAAATTAATATCTGAAAATAGTATTTCATTATTTATTATTTTTATATTTTTTATTATATTTATTTTATTGTAAAAGTTTATAATTTTTTTGTTTTTAAATATTTTAATAACATGTAATAAGATATTTACTTTTCTAATATCTTCTAAAAATTTATTACCTATTCCTAAGTTCTTTGATGATCCTTTTATTAATCCTGCAATATCTATATATTGAATTGTAGGTAATATAATTTTTTTTGTTTTTGATATTTTTGAAATTTTATGTATTTTATTACAGTAAATATTGGTGTGTCCGTAATTAGGATTAATTGTGCAAAATGGAAAATTTTTATTTTTTACTTTACTGTTAGTTATTATATTAAACAGTGTAGATTTTCCTACATTTGGTAATCCTATAATTCCACATTTTATTTTCATAATTTAATTTTTAAAATTATATATTTTTTTTAAAAATATATTAATTACTTATTAAAAATATAGCATTATTAATTTAATACATTTAATACATAATTGTTCATGTATATATAATTTTTGTATTTTTTTAGAAAAATAAATAATATAATTATATTATATTTATATTAAATAATAAATATTTTATATTGATTTTAATTATTTAAATGTTCTTTTAAATAATATAAAAATATTGAGTTTTATTATTTTTATAAATATCATTAAAAATAAATTATTATTGAAATATTTATATTTAATTTATGTGTTAAATTTTATGAAATTTATTTTTTATAAGAAAAATGTTTATATTAAATATTTATTATATATAATTAATAAAATTTCTGGAAGTTCAATAGAATATTTATTAGATCATGTTGATTTTATTGTTCCTAAAGATATTAAATTAGATAAAGGTTGATTGGGACGTTTGTTAGAGTTTTATATTAATTCTAATATTTCTGGAAATTTATTTTGTGATATACCTTTATTAAATTTAGAAATAAAAACTTTTTCTTCTAATATATTTGGATTTCCAAATAATGACATTTTTTTAATGTCTTTAAAATTAAGTAATTTTTTTAAGTTAATTAATATTGAAAATATTTTTTTTAAAAAAATTAAAAATATTTTATGGATTCCTATAATAGGTAATAAAAATACTTTTTTTTTATATAAAATTATAGGTAATTTTTTTATATCTTTTTTTAAAAGAAAAGATTTTGATTATTTTTTAATACAATTAAATGAAATGAGTGATTTTTTTTTTAATAATAATATTATTTTTTATAATTTTTATACAGATTGTTTTAGGTTTCAGTTATTACCAAATAATAGTATTAAAAAATATCTAATAAATTTTGATAAATATAATTTAAGAATTTATTTTAGAAAAAAAATTGTTAAAAACTTTATTATAAAAAATAAAATATTTATTTAATATTTTTATTTTTAAATGTATTGAATAATATAACTTCTTTTATTGAGGTAGTATTTGTTAGTAACATTGTTAATCTATCTATGCCTATACCTATTCCTGATGTAGGAGGTAATCCATATTTTAATGCATTTAAATATTCTTTGTTATAAAAAATTTTATATTTTTTATTATATTTTAGTTGTTTTTTAAATCTTTTTTTTTGTTCTTTATAATTATTGAGTTCTGAAAATCCATTTGCTATTTCATAGCCTCCTATAAATAACTCAAATCTTTCAGTTATTTTTTTGTTGTTTTTTTTGCTTTTAGCTAATGGTGATATATCTGTAGGATATTCTGTTATAAAAGTAGGTTGAATTAAATATTTTTCAGTAGTTTTTTTAAAAATTTTAGAAATTATTTTACCTTTAGTTGTGTTTTTGGTTTTTATTTTTAATTTTTTTGCAACTTTTTTTATTTTATTTATATCATAAACTTCTTTTAAGTTATTAAAATAATTAGTATATTTATATATAGATTTATAAATTGTTATTTTTTTATAAGGTGAATTAAAATTTATTTTTTTGTTTTTGAAATTAAGTGTTATATCATTAAATGATATAGATTTAATAACATAAAAAAAAATTTTTTCTATTAATTTCATCATATATTTATAATTAGAATATGCTTTATATATTTCTATCATAGTAAATTCTGGATTGTGTTGTTTTGAGATTCCTTCGTTTCGAAAATTTTTATTTAATTCGAATATTTTTGTAAAACCTCCTATTATTAATTGTTTAAGATATAATTCTGGTGCTATACGTAAATATATTTTTTTTTTTAATTTATTATGATATGTAGAAAAAGGTTTGGCAGAGGCACCTCCTGGTATAGAATGTAATATTGGTGTTTCTACTTCTAAAAAGTTTTTTTTATTTAAATATTTTTTAATTTGGTTTATAATTTTTATTCTAGTTAAAAAAATTTTTTGTGTGTTTTTATTTAATATTAAATCTAGATATCTTTGTCTAAATCTTTTTTCTAAATTTTTAGGTTTATAAAACTTATTTGTTAATGGTATCTTGGTTTTAGTTAATATTTTAATATATTTACATTTTACAGTTAATTCATTAGTGTTTGTTTTATAAAGATGTCCTTTAACTTTTACTATATCACCTAATCTTATTTTTTTTGTTATTATTAAATATTTCTTTTTTTTAATGAATTTTTTGTTTATTAATATTTGTATATTTCCGTATATATCTTGTAAATTCATAAATGTATTTAATCTCATTTGTCTTTTGGAAATTATTCTTCCTGAAAGTTTTGTTTTAATTTTTTTTATTTCAATAATTTCTTTTGGTTTATTAGAATATTTGTTAATTATGTTTTTTATTAAATTTAATTTGTTCATTTTTATAATCTATTTCTAAATTTTTTTTTATAAATATATCTATATTTCCGTTTAGGATTTGTTGTGTTTTTTTTGTTTTTATATTTGATTTGTAATCTTTAATGATATTTTTATTCAATATATACGATCTAACTTGATTTCCTCTATTTATATTTATTTTATTCTTATTTGTTATTTTTTTGTTTTTTATATTATTTTTTTTGTATTTATTAATGATTTTTTTTTTTAATTGTTTAATTGCTTGTAATTTATTTTTATATTGAGATCTATTATTAATACATTTTGTTATTATACCTGTAGGTATATGTTTTATTCTTACTGCTGATTCTGTTTTATTAGCATTTTGACCTCCTGATTTAGATGATTTATACACATTGATTTTAATTTCTGATTTTATTATTTTTGTAATTTTATTTTTTTGTTTATTTTCTGGATATATCAAAACTGAACTAAAAGATGTTTGTATTTTTTTTTTTATTTTATGTGGGTTTTGTCTTACTAATCTATGTATACCATTTTCGTTTTTCAGATATCCATAAGCATATTTACCTATTATTAATATTGTTGCTGATTTTATTCCTATTTTTTCACCTTTTGTTTTTTCTAAAATTTTAATTTTAAATTTTTTTTTTCCTGCTCATTTTATATACATTTTTAATATCATTAAAGATCAATCTTGTGATTCTATACCTCCTGATCCTGATTTTATGTTTATATAACAGTTTTTTTTGGCTTTTTTTTTATTTAATAAGTGTTTTATTTGTATTTTATTTTTTTTATTTTTTTTTTTTTTATACAATTTGTTTGTATTTTTATTTTTATTAATAATTTTTTTTTTTTTTATCAATAATATATTTTTTATTTTTTTTTTTTTTATTTTTTGAAGATTAATAATTTTTAGTAATTTTGAATATTTTTTATCAATATTTATATATTTTTTGTTTTTTTTTTTATTAATCATATTTTTTTGATATAAAATATTTTAATATTTTTTATTTGTTTAAATGATTTTGTACTAAATTTAAATTATTTTTATTTATTAGTATTTTTATATATTTAATTGATTTATTAATAGAGTACATAATTTTTTTTTTTTCTTTTTTGTTTGGTTTTGATAACACAAATTGTTTTAGTTTATTTTTTTCTGTAGGTTTGCCTATACCAATTCTTAGTTGATAAAAATTGTCTTTTTTTAAGTTTTTTATTATATTTTTAATACCATTATGAGTGCTTTTAAAGCCTATTTTGTTTTTTATTTTTATTTTTCCTGGTTTTAAATTTATTTCATCATGAACTATTAATATTTCTTTTGTTTTTATTTTTAATTTTTTTTTAATTTTTTTAATGTATTTACCACATAAATTTATATATGTTTTAGGTATATATAAATATATATATTTATTTTTTAATAAAATTTTATATATTTTATTAAATTTAATATTTTTTTGATTTAAAATTTTTTTTATAAATCATATTCCTACATTATGTCTTGTATAAGATAAATTTTTATTTTTATTTCCTAAACCAAAAATTATTTTAATACACATATATTTTAATATTTAAAATATTTTTATAAAAGTTAATTATAAATTGAAAAGTTTATTTATGTTTTTTTTAAATCATATTATATATGATATTATTAATATTGTGTATTTGTTTTTTTGTGTTAAATTGTAGTTAAATTATAATTTTTATTTTTTTTAAAAAGTATTTTAGGTTTTATTTTGGTGTATTTATGAATAATTTTATTAAATCTAAAATTTTATTTATAAATAAAAGATTAGATGAAATAAATAAAATTTTGAATCAAAATTTATTTGATATTGATTGTAATAAAAAATATCTACATTTATTTCGTGAGAAAAAAAAATTATGTAAGATAAAAGAATGTTTTAATAATTTAAATAAATATTTAAAGGAATTAAATTATGCTAAATCTTTATTAGATAACAAGGAGTTTAGTGTTTTGGCTAAAGATGAAATTTTAAAATTAAATATATTGATTGATCTTTATAAAAAGAAATTAAATAAATATTTTTTATATTTAAATAAAGATAAAAATGATATGTTAAATTCTTATTTAGAAATACATGCTGGGACTGGTGGTAACGAAGCTACTTTATTTGTTCATGATTTATTTAAAATGTATGTTAAGTATTCTGAATTGATGAAATGAAAAGTTGAATTAATTAGTTATAATACAACTGATTATAAAGGTTATAAACAAATAGTTGCTAAAATTATAGGTAATAATGTATATGGGAAATTAAAGTTTGAATCTGGAGGACATAGGGTTCAACGTGTTCCTTATACTGAATCTCAAGGTAGAGTTCATACCTCTACATGTATTGTAGCAGTTATTCCAGAGATTCCATCTATTGATTTACCAACTATAAATAATGATGATATTAAGGTAGATACTTTTAGATCTTCTGGTTCTGGTGGACAACATGTAAATACAACAGATTCAGCGGTAAGAATAACTCACTTATCTACTGGATTGGTTGTTGAATGTCAACAGGAAAGATCTCAACATAAAAATAAAGCTAAAGCTTTAGAAATATTAAAGTCTAGGGTGTATGATTTAGAATTATCTAAACGTCATGAAAAAAAATATAAGGAAAAAAAAAAATTATTAGGTAGTGGTTTAAGAAATGATCGTAACCGTACTTATAATTTTATTCAGAATAGAGTTACTGATCATAGAATTAATTTTACAGTTTATTCCTTAAATGATGTTTTGAATGGGAAATTAAATTTATTAATTGATAAATTAGAAAAATATTATTATAATTTATAGTTTAAATATTTTATGAATATTGGTTTTTGATTAAATAAAGTTAAATTATATGGTTTTAGTAACAATAATTTGTATTATGAATGTTTATTGATTTTAAAATTTGTATTGAAAAAAGATTTTAGCTGAATTATTAGTAATTTTGATTTTAATTTAAGTAAAGAAAATTTAATAAAATTGGATTTTTTTTTAATTAAAAGATTAAAAGGAGAACCAATTTATTATATTTGAAATCAAGGTTTTTTTTGGTCTTTTTTTTATCAAATACATCCTGATGTTTTTATACCTCGTAGTGATACAGAAATTATGGTAGATTATTTAATCAATTTGATTAAGTTAAATAATTTTGTTAGAATATTAGATTTAGGTACTGGCTCTGGGGTAATTTCTCTAGCAATTTCTAAAGAGTGTAAAAATACTTGTATTACTTCAATCGATTTAGATTTAAATGCATTAAATTTAGCTAAAAATAATTCTATTAAATTAAAGTTATTTAATATTTGTTTTTTGAAAAGTTTTTGATTTAAAAAAATTAAAAAAAATATTTTGTTTGATGTTATTATTAGTAATCCTCCTTATGTTAATAAAAATCATTCTTGTATGTTTTATTTAAATGATTTGCGTTTTGAATCTTATATTAATTTAGTTTCTGAAAATTATGGTCTATCAGATATTATATATTTAATATATAATTCTTATTTTTATTTATTTAATAAGGGTTGGTTGATTATAGAACATTCTTGTTGTGATTCTGATAAAATAAATTTTCTTTTTTCTAAAAGATATTTTAATATATATACTTATAAATATTTTAATAACAATTATTGTTTTACTGTGGGGCAAAAGAATATTTAATTAGTTAAATTTTATATAAAATTGGTATACCTAAAAGTTTTAAAGATATTCTTATTATTTTAGCTATTATTGCTATTAGTTTAATTTTGCTGTTTTTTTTTTTATTATTTTTTATATTATTTATATAATTTGTTTCATAAAAACTAGAAAATAAAGATGTTAATTCGTATATATAGTTACATATTATATTTGGTTTTCCTAATTTACATGATTTATGTATAATATTTTCAAAGATAATTATTTTTTTTGATATTTCAAATTCTTTTTGATTTGTAATTTTAATTTTATTTGATTTTATTGCTTTCGTAATATTTGTTTTGTTTTTTCTTAATATTGAAATTATTCTTGTATATGCATATTGTATATATGGACCTGTGTTATTATTTAATGATAAAATATTTTTAAAATTAAAAATATAGTTTTTAATTCTATTTTTTGAAAGATCATAATATTTAATAGCACCTATTGCTATTTTAAATGAAATTCTATTTATTTTATTTCTTTTGTATTCTTTTGTGTTGTTTTTAAAAAATTTTTTTTTGACTAATAAAATAGTTTTTTTAATTATTTGTTTTATTTTAATATTGTGTCCTTTTCTGGTTTTTAATGGTTTTCTATTTTTATTTAAAATCATACCAAAATTATAATGTTTTAGTTTTGTATTTTTATTTGTATATTTTGCATTTTTTGTTATTTTAAATATTTGGTTAATATATTGTGTTTGTCTTGAATCAATTAAATATATTATTTTATGTGGTTTAAATTTTTTACATCTATATTTTATACATGCTATATCAGTTGTGCTATATAAATAACCTCCATCATTTTTTTTTATTATAATTGGTATTTTTTTTTGATTTTTTTGTTTAGTAAAAACTATTACTGATTTTTTATCTATTTTAGCTATTTTTTTTTTTATTAAGTCTTTTATTATATTTGGTATTTGTTTTTTATAAAAACTTTCTCCAAATATATTTTTTTTTTTTAATTTTATATTTAATTTATTATAAATTTTTTGGTTTTCTTCTATTGTTATTTGGGTGATTTTTTTTCATATTTTTATAATTTTTTTATTTTTATTTTGAAGTTTAACTACATTGTGTCTAGATTTTTTAGCAAATTTTTTATTTTTATTAAATTTTTTGTTTGCCTTTTTATATATTTTTTCTAGTATTGAAATATTATTTATTTTGTTTTGTATTTTGTGTTGTTTAATTCATGTAATTAATATTCCAAATTGTGTTCCTCAATCACCTATATGATTTATTCTAATTATTTTATTTCCTATAAAATGCAACATATTAGATATACTGTCACCTAATATTGTTGATCTTAAATGTCCTACATGCATTTCTTTAGCTATATTAGGTGATGAATAATCTATTATTATTTTTTGTGGTTGTTTTTTTTTAATTCCTAATTTTTTTTTTTTTGAATCTATATTTATAATTTTTTCTATTTTTTTTTTATTTATATATATATTAATAAATCCAGGTTGGATTATTTTAATTTTTTTGTATAATTTATTTTCTTTAAATTTTATTAATATCTTTTTAATTATATAATTTATATTAATATTTTCTTTTTTTGATATATTAATTATGCCATTAATTTGAAAGTCACCAAATTTATTATTATTATATATTTTATAATCATATTTTTTTTTTATATTTAATGAGTATAAAATTTTTTTTATTTTTGATTTAATTTGTTTTTTAATATTCATATTTAATTTATTGTTTTAATATAATATTTTGTTTATATATGAATTGTTTTTATAATTTATCATATAATATAATGATATTTATTTTTAATAAATAAATATTTTTATTTTTTTATAAATTTAATTTTTAAAATTAGAGTAATAATATTATGTTTAGTAATAATTGTGGTTTATTTAATGATAAGGATGTAGGAAAAGATGTTCATATATGTGGTTGAGTTGATAAATTGCGTTTTTTAAAAAATATTATTTTTATTCATTTAAGAGATAGAACAGGTATAATACAACTTTGTGTTTTTAAAGACAATTGTAGTATATGAAATATATCTAATAAATTAACTAATGAATCTTGTATTAAAATATGTGGTAAATTATGTAATAAAATTACAGTTCAGGAAAATTTAATTGATAAATTTGAAGTACATGTAAATAATATTGAAATATTAAATTATTCTAAATTATTACCTATAAATATTAATGTTAATAATTCAGAAAAAGTAAAATTAAAATATCGCTATTTATATTTAAGAAGATTAGATATGTATAATGTTTTAAAAACACGTTCTGAAATTAAATTTTTGATATGTAATTTTTTCAATAAAAATGGTTTTATTGATGTTGAAACTCCATTTTTAACAAAATCTTTCCCTGAAGGTGCTAAAAGTTATTTTATTCATAGTAGAGTTCATAAAGATAAATATTATTCTTTACCCCAGTCTCCTCAAATATTTAAACAATTATTAATGATTTCAGGATTAGAGAGATATTATCAGATAGTTAAATGTTTTAGGGATGAAGATTTACGTTCTAATAGACAACCCGAATTTACACAAATTGATTTTGAATTATCTTTTGCAAAATTTAAAGATATTAAATTTTTGGTGGAGAAATTAATTTGTAAATTATGGTTAAAATTTAAAAATGTAATTTTACCTAATTCTTTTATAAAAATGAATTATTTTGATGCAATCAATAATTATGGAACAGATAAACCTGATTTACGTAATCCAATTAAGTTTGATTTTAAAATATCTATTTTTTTTAAAAATATTTTTTCTGATTTTTTAAAAAAAAAAAATATAATAAATATTATTAGTATAGTAGTTACTAATGATATTAAAGAAGTTAACTTTGATTTTTTTTTAAGATATTTGAAATCATTTAATATAAATTTTTTTTTTTATATAAAAGTAATTTCTTATATTAAAGGTAAATATTTATATAAAATATATAGTAATTTACCAGTTGATGATGGTTTGTTACAGAAATTTATTTTTCAATTTAATATTTCAATTAATAGTTTTGTTTTTGTAATGTTTTGTAGTATTTGTTTAAAATCTAGTCAATTAACTAAAATTAGAAATTTTTTTTGTAATAAATTTAATTTTTTTAAAAAAAATAGTTTTTATCCATTATGAGTAGTTAATTTTCCTATGTTTTATTATGATAATTTGAATAATATAAATGTTTATCATCATCCTTTTACTAAACCTTTGTGCAAAAGTTTAAATGATTTAAAATCTATTGTAGATTATTCTAAATTATTTTCTAGTGCATATGATTTGGTTATTAATGGATATGAGTTGGGTAGTGGATCAGTCAGAATTTGTAATTCTGATATTCAATTAGAAATATTTAATATTTTAGGAATTGGTTTTAATGAATGTATAAAAAGATATGGTTTTTTTTTAGATGCATTAAAATATGGTACTCCTCCTCATTTAGGTATGGCTTTAGGGTTGGATCGTATAGTAATGTTATTAATGAATATTAATAATATTAAAGATGTAATAGCTTTTCCTAAAACTACTTCAGGTTTTTGTTTATTAACTGGAGCTCCTGATTAATTGATTTAATTTATTTTAATATGAGAATTATAGGTGTAGATCCTGGAACATATTGTACTGGTTATGGTCTAATAGATGTTAATAATGGAAATATAAATTATATATATAGTGGTTGTATAAAAAGTAATTGTAGTCTATTTTATAATAGATTAAAGGAAATGTATTTAAGTATATTAAATGTTTTTTTATGTTTTAAACCTAAGGTATTAGCTATAGAAAAAAATTTTTTTTATAAAAACTCAAATTCTTTTTGTAAATTAAATCAAATTAATGGAGTAATTATATTAGCGGCTATAAATAATTTTTTATCTGTATTTGAGTATAATGTTAGTATGATAAGAAAATCTGTTGTTTTTAAAGGTAATGCTAATAAAAATTATGTTAATAAAGTTGTATGTAATATTTTAGGTTTAAATTTAAATTTAGATTTGAATATTACTGATGCTTTAGCTGTTGCTATAACTCATTTTAATTATAATTATAAAATATAATATTTTATATAAAATTTTATTGATTTATATTTTATATTAATAATTATGTTATACTTATTATTATTTTATAAGTAACTTATTGTTATGTTATTTATATGAAATTTTAATATATATATATATATAGAAAATTTTAATTTATTTCATTAAAAGTTTTAGAGTTTTAGGAAGGTAATATTAATGTCAACAAGAGTAAAAGGTAATGTTAAATGGTTTAATGAATCTAAAGGTTTTGGGTTTATTACACCAGTTGATGGTGATAAAGATGTTTTTGTACATTTTTCTGCTATTCAAAGTAGTGGATTTAAAACTTTAACAGAAGGTCAGTCTGTTGAATTCGAAATTACTGATGGAGCTAAAGGTCCTTCTGCAATTAATGTAGTACCTTTATAAATTTGAAATTTTTTATAAAAATATTGATTTTGGTTAATATTTTTATTTTAAATTATTATAACTGAATTATTTAAATATAAATTGTGAATTTTATTCATAAATAAAATATGTTATTAAATTTATATTTAATAATTCAAGTTATATTATAATTTTATCTTTGTTATTTTTAATTAATTTAAATCTTCCATTTATTTTTTTTTGTTTTATATATTTAGATATAAAATTTAAGTATCTTTGTATTAATCTTGTATTAAATCCAAATTTTCTTAATAAATAATTAGTTATTAATGTGTCAGGTTTTTTTTTAATAATTTTTTTTGTAGTTTTATGTATTTTAAAAGATTTTTTTTTTTTTATTATATATTTATATATTTTTTTATCTAAATTATTTAGTATTTCAAGTTTATTATTTTTGTTTTCAATATTAGATGGTTTGTATGATAAAGAAAAATTAAATAATTTAAATTGTTTATAATAAATTTGGCTATTTATATTTTTATGTCCCAATATTTTATTAAAAAATATATCTTCATCATAATGATTTCATTTTATATCAGTTTTAAACCATTTTTCAAACGATATTCTTGCATATATAGATCTACTATCTTTATATGTTCTGTTATTATCATTAAAAAAATTTTTTACTCATTTATTAAATGGATTAGATAAATAGTTGCTTATTTTTTGATTTTTGGATATTAATTTATTTTTGTTATTTATTTTTTTAAGTATTTTTTTTATTATATTTGAATTGCGTAATAATTTTATAAGTTTTATAAAAAATTTAGGTTTATATCATAATATATATATATTATATTTTTTTTTTATATTTAAAGTTTTTGCTTGTCCTTGAAACTCAATTTTATTTTTGCTTTTAATTTTTTTAAATTTACCTAATTTAATTATTTCTATCATTCTTCTACCTGAAATAGCAGATAAACAAAAAGAAAGAGATGCTAATTCTTTTATATTATTAATATATTTTATTTTATATATAATATTATGTATTGATTTCATATAATTAAAATAATTTATTTTTATAGAATGATTTTTTTTATTTTTTAAATTTTTTTCAGATATTTTTTTCATTAAAAATATTTTTTTTTTTTCTGCTTTTAAATGAAATAAAATTTCGTGATTTATTTTAAATTTTATTAAATATTTTAAAAAAATTTTTCCTTCATTTATTTTATAAATTATATTTTTATGAGATTTATATCATTTTTTTTTAATTAATTTTTGTAATTCATGTTTTCACTGGGGTAATAATATTATAGTTTTTTTAATTATTTTAATATTATGTTTTCCTGATTTATTAATTTTAATATCATTTAGTTTTTTTATAATAATATATATTTGACTAAGTTTATTTTTTATTTTTTTAAGATTTATTTTTATTTTATTAATATTTTTTGATTTTCTGATTTTTTCTATTTCTTTTGTAAAGAATATAAATTTTTT
>CP144828.1:0-145058 GCA_036689455.1 Candidatus Stammera capleta | reverse complement strand
TTCTGTTAAAGTTTTAAATCCACTACTTTGAATAGCAGAAAAATGTACAAAAACATCTTTATCACCATCAACTGGTGTAATAAACCCAAAACCTTTAGATTCATTAAACCATTTAACATTACCTTTTACTCTTGTTGACATAAAATTCCTTAATATAAAATAAAAATTAAATAACAAAATATTATATATTACAAATTAAGAACATAATTTATTAATTATAATAATAAATATAAGAACATAAATCTAAAACTTTATCAGAATAACCAGTTTCATTATCGTATCATGAAATAACTTTTATAAATTTATTATTTAATAACATGGTAGCTTTAGCATCAAAAACAGAAACTAATTTTTCACCATTAAAATCACTAGAAACAACATCATCATTTACAATACCTAAAATACCACGTAAATAACTTTCTGACGCTTCTTTCATTACATTACATAATTTTTCATGACTAGCACCAATATTTAATTTAACAGTAACATCTATAACAGAAACATTAGAAGTAGGAACTCTAAAAGACATTCCAGTAATTTTACCCTTCAAATCAGGTATTATAAATCCTATAGCATTTGCCGCACCAGTAGAAGACGGAATTATATTTTGAAATACACTTCTACCACCCCTTCAGTCTTTTAATGAAGGACTATCAACTACTTTTTGAGTAGCTGTAGAAGCATGAATAGTTGTCATAAAAGCTTCTAAAACTTTAAAATTATCATGAATAACTTTTATAATAGGAGCTAAACAATTAGTAGTACAAGAGGCATTTGATACTATATTTTGACCATTATAATTATGATGATTAACCCCCATAACAAACATTGGTGTATCATCTTTTGATGGCCCAGTCATAACAACATATTTAGCACCACTTAAAATATGCCCATAAGATGATTCTTTTGTTAAAAATATACCTGTAGATTCAACAACAATATCCACTTTATATTTACTTCAAGGAATATCAACAGGTTTTTTAAAAGAAGTTACATTAATTTTTTTATCATTAACATACAAACAATTATCTAAAACTTTTATATCACCGTTAAATTTACCATGAGTTGAATCATATTTCAACATATAAGCTATATAATTAGCATCTATAACATCATTAATTGCTACTATACTAATATTTTTTCTACACTGAGCATTACGAAAAACTAATCTACCTATTCTACCAAAACCATTTATACCAATTCTAATTGTCATAAAATCACCATAATAAAATTTAAATATATAAAATAAAAAATAACCGTAATAAAATTTAAAAATTTACTAAAAAAAATAAAATATAAAAGTATATAATATTTTATAAAAAAACATACATATTAAATATGTTAAATATAAATATATAAATAAATTTTATTGACTTAAATAATGATTTATTTTACCATAATTAAATATGGTAATCGATAATGATTTAATTAAATTTCAAAAATAAACACAATAATAAAATAAAAATGAAATTTTTCATAAATATATTTAAAAAAAAATATATTAAATATTTAATAATATTCTCAACATTATTTCTAATTTTTATAAAAACTATATTTTTTGTATTTTTTTATATTTTAAATAATTAATTATAATGATTAATAAGTAAAAATATTAAATAACAAAAAATTCCAATATATTTGCAAATAAAACAATTATAAAATACATATAAAATTATGTAATAACTTTATTATTAAAGGAGTTTTTAAATGTCATTTAAATCAACATCAATAATACCCGAAATAACAAATTCTATTTTTTCTGATAGATTTCAAGAAATAGATAAACTTTTTAGTAAATTAACAGAAAATAAACCTGTAAACATTGCACCAAAATATAATATTTTAAAAAAAAACAATTATATTAAATTAATAATCAGTTTACAAAGATGAGAAAAAGACGAATTAAACATAAATTTATCAAATAAACAACTAAATATAATTAGCCTTAACAAAGAAAATAAAAAAAAACAAAAAAAAATTTAATATATAAAAAAATATTTAAAAAAAATTTTAATATAACATATACATTACCTGATAATACAGAAATAAAAGAAGCAAAATTAAAAAATGGTATTATCCATAATAATGAAACAAAAAACACCAGAAAATAATAAAATAAAAAAAATAGATATAAATATAAATAAATAAAAACTTAACTCTTACCTTTCAAAGGTAAGGGTAAATCTCTTAAAGTTGGATTTTTGGCAGACAAGAAAGCTATTTTATCACATTCTTTATTGTAAAAATTATTTTTATGTGCTTTAATTAAATTTCATTTAATTTTGTTTTTAAAAGAAAAAACCAAACTATATATTTTAGTTCATAAATCTATATTTTTTATTAATTTATTATTATTATTTTTTCAACTGTTTTTTTTTCATAAATATATTCAATAATTTATACCACTATATAAATAGTTACTATCAGTAAATATATTTATATAAAAAATATAATCTTTATACAAATAAAAAAAATTTAAAGGTAATATTATAGCCATTAATTCCATTCTATTATTAGTAGTATAATAATATCCAGAATGAAAAATAATTTTTTTATTAGTAAACTTTACAATTGCTGCACATCCACCAGGACCAGGATTATTAATACATGAACCATCAGTATAAATATCTATTTTTAACATAAAAATTAGTCATTATAAATTTAATATATAATTATTATAAACGAAATATATAAAATGAATAGACAAATAGCTTTAGATATAGAAACAACTGGAATGAATTTAATTGATAAACCTTACATAGGACACAAAATAATTGAAATAGGCGCTATAGAAATAATAAACAGAAAAATAACCAAAAATTATTTACACTTATATATTAATCCAAAAAGAGAAATAGATAAACAAGCATACAAAATACATGGAATAAAAAACAAAAAATTAATAAACAAACCTGAATTTTATAAAATATCTAATAAAATATTAAATTTTATAAAAAATTCAGAACTAATAATACATAATGCTAATTTTGATATAAATTTTATTGAATATGAATTAAATCTCATGAACAATAAAATAAAAAAAATAAACAAAATATGCAAAATAACAGATACTTTATCTATAGCAAGAAATATATTTCCAGGTAAAAAAAATGATTTAAATTCATTATGTAAAAGATATAATATAGACAATTCTAAAAGAACAAAACATGGAGCACTTATAGATGCCTTGCTTTTAGCAAAAATTTTTTTAAATATGACAATTCAAAAAAAAAAAATAAATTTCATATTTAAAAAAAAAAAAGAAAAAAAAAAAATCAAATTACAGAAAATTAAAACTAAAAATATAACAATAAACATAAACCAAAAACAACATATTAAATATTTAAAATATATGCAAAAAAAATATAAAAAATGCATATGAATAAACAAATAATATATAAAAAATTAAAAAAAAATAATGAAATATAAATCTATATTAAAAATCCAAAAAATTAAAAAAAAATCAAATAATTACAATAAAGAAACTAAAATTTATGGATGAATAAAAAATAAAAGAACTTCAAAAATAGGAATATCATTTATAGATATAAATGATGGTTCATCTATAGATCCAATACAAATAATTATCAATAAGAATAAAATAAACAACTATAAAAATATAATATCTAAATTAACACCTGGATGTTCAATAACAGTTAAAGGAAAAATTAAAAAAAATATCAAAAACAATAAAAATGAAATATATGCAAAAAAAATTAATATAATAGGTAAAATAAAAAATCCAAATAAATACCCAATTAGTCCAAAATATCATACATTAGAATATTTAAGAAACGTATCTCATTTAAGACCACGAACAAATTTAATAAGTTCAATATGTAGAATAAGAAATACTATGATATTTAATATACATAAATATTTACAAAAAAAAAATTTTTATTGAATACCCACACCAATAATAACTTCATTAGATACTGAAGGACAAAGTCATATGTTTGAAATAAAAAAAATTAAAAAAAAAAATTTTTTTAATAAAACACCTTTTCTGACAGTTTCCGGACAATTATATCTAGAATCATATGCATGTTCATTATCTAATGTATATAATGTAGGACCAATATTCAGAGCAGAAAATTCGAATACTAAAAAACATTTAGCTGAATTTTGAATGTTAGAAATAGAAACAGTTTTAACAAACATAAATAAACTAATTAATTTATCTAAAAATATACTCTCTTTTTGTTTTAAAAAAATTCTTCAAAATAATTATAAAGATATATTATTTACTACAAAATATAATAAAAGAAGTAACATTAAACATATAGAAAATATAATAGAAAAAAAATTTATAGAAACTTCATATAATGAAATAATAAAAATATTAAAAAAAAAAGAATATTTATTTAAAAATAAAATTAAATGAGGTTTAGATATCTCTACAGAACAAGAAAAATATTTAACAAAAAAATATTTTAAATCAGCAATAATAATTAAAAATTATCCTAAAAATATTAAACCATTTTATATGAAAATAAATAAAGATAATAAAACAGTATCTTCATTAGATATAATATTTCCTAACGTAGGAGAAATAATAGGAGGCTCTGAAAGAGAAGAAAATATACATTTATTAAATAAAAATATAAAAAATAAAAAATTAAATCCTAAAAAATATTGATGATATAAAGAATTAAGAAAATTTGGTACAATAAAACATTCAGGATTTGGATTAGGAATTGAAAGAACATTAATGTATATAACAAATATGAAAAATATTAGGGACACAATACCTTTTCCTAGATATCCAAATTATTTAAATTTCTAAAAACACAAAAATACTAAACAATTTAATTATTATAAAAATACTATTTTCAAACTTAAATATATTAATCTAATAAATAAAAGATAATTAATTAATATACATACATATATATTAAACGCATCCGAGAGGATTTGAACCCCTGACCACTCGGTTCGTAGCCGAGTACTCTATCCACTGAGCTACGGATGCTTAAACGATGAGAGAGGGATTCGAACCCACGATGCAAATGCATACTCCCTTAGCAGAGGAGCGCCTTAAACCACTCGGCCATCTCACCTAAAAACAAATATTTAATTAAAAATATTATTTATCTATTATTTTATCATTATTAATTTTATTATCCATATCTTTATTAGATAATTTAATCTTATTTTTATTATTAAAAATTTTTATATAAATTTCTTTTCTATGAACAGATATTTCTTTAGGTGCATTTATTCCTATACGAACTTGATTTCCTTTAACACCCAAAACAGTAACATTAATTTTATCTCCAATAATTAATGTTTCACCAACTCTACGAGTTAGAATAAGCATTATAAATTCCTTATTATCACAAATATTTTAAAAATTTAAAAAATCATATTTTATAAAATCTATTAAATACTCTTTACTAAAATAATTTTTATTAAACTTATCATAAAAAACATAAATACTAAAACATTTATTTTTTATAGATAAAATACTATCTTTTTTTTTAAAATTACCTATTTTTTTAAAAAAAATATTAATATAAACCTTTTTATATATTTTATTTTCAATTAAAAAAATAAAATATCTATTGCACTTATTAAAACATAAAAATAAAACCAAAGATAAACCGAAATTATATTTAATTTTACTTAATATATTAAATATTAATTTACTATCATTAATTTTATTAATTAAATTATAATCTTTAAAAGATTTAACCAAAAAATTAATACCTTTAAAACTTATAATTTCTTTCTTATTAATAGAACTTAACAAACTACTAATATATAAAGATTTTAAATAACTAATATCTTTCTTATCTTTCTTTTTAATTTCCATAAAAGATAATATTTTATTATATACTTTTTTATAACAAACAGAAAATAATTTAGATAAATTATCCATAACAAATAATTTTTCATTTACAAATTTTAATGCATAAATATTAGTACACGCTTTAATGCGTTTAATTTTATATGAAACAGAATAAATATCAATTAAACTAAAAAAACCTATATCTAAAGTACTATTTACATGAGTTCCATAACAATATTCATAAAATAAATAATCAAAACTAACAATTCTAGATGAACCATTTTTAATAAAAAAAAACTTTTCATTTATATTTTTATGTTTGTCTTTAAAATTATCAAATATAACAATATTTTTCCATATAAATTTATTCATTAATAAATTAATATCATTAAAAAGATTATTTTTTAAATCACTACCATAAATAAAATCAAATCTAAAATAATCACGCTTTATAGATAATCCTTTTTGAATAATATTCATTCCTAATTTATTTTTTAAAATAAATAATAATAAATGCAATGCAGAATGATTACATGATATTTCTTTTCTATTTAAAATATCATATTTTAATTCAACAACATCATTAATTTTAAACTTACCTCTACATAAAAATCCAAAATGTAAAATATAATCACCATATATTTTAGTATATGTAATACAAAATTTACTTTTTCTATTAAAACTATATATAAAACCTATATCACTAGATTGACCACAATATTCAGGAAAAAAAACAGTTTTATTTAACAACAAACAAATATTTTCTTCATTAACTAAACTTATTTTTTTAAAAAATAACTTTTCTTTAAAAATACCTAAAATTTTACATTTAATATTATTATATTTATAACCAACAAAAATAGTTTTAGATAATTTATTAATATCAATAGAAAAATTAATATTATTATTTAATAACCTAGATTTATTTTTTTGAAATTCTAATAACTTATTAAAACCATTTACATCAACTTTTATATTATAAAATCTACAAACATCATAAATTACATCTATAGGAACACCATAAGTATCATAAAGCAAAAAAATATATTTACCCAAAAAAGTACTTTTTTTTTTATTTATACAAAAATTAGTTAAATAAAAATTTAAAATTTCTCAACTACTATCTAGTAAATTTAAAAATTTTTTTTCTTCAATAAAAATAATATCTTTAATATATAAAATATTTTTCTTAGATATACAATAATTCTTTTTAAATCAAAATCTTAAATCATATAATATATTATGTAAAAAAATATTATTAATATTTAATAATCTAATATGACTTATAGTTCTTCTAATAATTTTACGTAAAATATAACCTCTAAATTCATTAGATGGAAGCAAACCATCAATTATCAAAAAAACTATCGCTCTAATATGATCCGAAATTACATTAAAAATAAAAATATTATCTTTATTAATTAAAACACCTAAAAATTTAGAAATTTTATTTTTTAAACTAACAAAAATATCTATATCAAAATTAGAACTCACATTTTGTAAAACAGATGCAATTCTTTCTAAACCAATACCTGTATCAACACATTTATAATCCAAACAACTAATTTCTTTATTAACATCAATATTATATTCTATAAAAACTAAATTCCATATTTCTAAATAATTATCATTATTATTTAAAAAACCATTAGGTTTATTAACTTTATAATCATTAACATAAAATATCTCAGTACTATATCCACAAGGTCCAGTATCAGACATTCTTCAAAAATTATCCGAATTAATATCTAATTTTGAATTACTTTTATTACCAACAATAAAAATATTCTTTTCAGGAATTTTAACTATATCAGATCAAATACGATAACTTTCATAATCATTAATATGTACAGTAACAACTAAATTAAACTTAGATATATTAAAAAAATTTTTATCAGTTAATAATTTTCATGCATATAATATAGCTTCTTCTTTAAAATACGAATTAAAACTAAAATTACCCATCATCTCAAAAAAAGTATGATGTCTTTTTGTATAACCAACATGATTTAAATCATTATGTTTACCACCTACTCTTAAACAACGTTGTATAGTAACAATATTTTTATCTACAATATTTCTATAACCTAAAAAAATATCTTTAAATTGATTCATACCAGCATTAGTAAACAATAAAGAATTATCTTTATCTGGTATTAAAGAACTGCTTTTATATAAAATATGACCTTGTAGTTCAAAAAAATTCAAAAACATACATTTTATTTCATTAGTACATTTAAACATAAAAAATTTTCACTTAAATAAAATTAATATATAATATATTAGTTTAATAATATAAATTAATAAACTAAAATAAATAAAAAAATATTAAAAAAAATATAAACAAACTAATAAATAAAATTCATATAACTTAATTATAATACAAATAATAAAACATAAAAAAAAAAAAAATTAAAATAAATTTCATAAAATATATGTGTATAAATAAAAATAAAAAAAAATCCATAAATTTAGCTTTAGAACAAATAGAAAAACAATTTGGTAAAGGATCTATCATGAAATTAAATCAACATAAACATATAAAAATAGAAACTATATCAACAGGATCAATATCATTAAATATAGCATTAGGTATAGGTGGATTACCTATGGGTAGAATTATAGAAATATTTGGACCAGAATCATCTGGAAAAACAACATTAGCTTTAGAAATAATATATTCTGCACAAAAAAAAAATAAAATATGTATATTTATTGACGCAGAACATGCTCTAGATCCAATATATGCCCAAAAAATAGGAGTAAATACTGAAGAATTATTATGTTCTCAACCAGATAATGGAGAACAAGCATTAGAAATATGTAATTCATTAGCAAAATCTAAAAATATAGATTTAATAATAGTAGATTCAGTAGCAGCTTTAACACCTAAATCAGAAATTGAAGGCGAAATAGGAGATTTACACCTAGGATCAGCAGCACGAATGATGAGTCAAGCTATGAGAAAATTAGCAAGAAATATACATAAATCAAATATACTACTAATATTTATCAACCAAATAAGAATGAAAATAGGAATAATTTTTGGAAATCCTGAAACCACAACTGGTGGAAACGCATTAAAATTCTATTCATCAATAAGATTAGATATTAGAAAAATAAATAACATAAAATATAATGAAGAAATTATAGGAAATAATACTAAAGTTAAAGTAGTAAAAAATAAATTATCTTCACCCTTTAAACAAGCAGAATTTGAAATATTATATAATAAAGGAATCAATAAATATGGAGAAATATTAAATATTGGAGTAAAAAATAATATCATAAAAAAAAATGGATCATGATATAATTATAAAAAAATAAAATTAGGTAACGGAAAAAATTCTTCAATGGATTTTTTAAAAAATAATTATAAAATTTATAAAAAAATTAAAAATAAAATATATAAAATATACTTCCCACAAAAATAATTTATCAAAAATACATATTATATAATAAAAAAAATATTTATTAATAAAATATAAAATATTAATCATATTATATAATATATATACATTTTTATTTAATTATAAAACTTAAAAATAAATCATTTATTATTTTAATAAAATTAACAGGATTATCTAAAGTATTACTTTCAATTAATAAAGCTTGATAATAAATAAAATTTATCCACTTAGAAAATAATAACTCATCTTTAATACTATCTATATATTTAATCAACAAATGATTAGGATTAATCTCAAATAAATACTTCACTTTAGGTACTTTTTTACCAGCAGAACTTAATAATTTTGACATTTGAGTGCTTATATCATTACTGTCTGTAGTTAAAACTACAGGAAATTTATATAAACGATTTGTTAATTTTACATCCTTAACTAAATCACCAATACTATTTTTAATACGATTTATTAAATTTATATAATTATTATCTAACTCCAATATTTTATTATCATTTAAAGTAATTATTTTATTATCATCAATATAATTTTTAGAAACTGACTGAAATTTTATACCTTTAAAATCTACTAAATATGTCATCATTCATTCATCAATTCTATCAAACATAATCAATACTTCTATATTTCTTTCTTTATATACCTCTAAATGAGGACTATGATAAGAAGATAAATAATTATCAGATATAATATAATATATTTTATCCTGACCTGGTTTCATATTACTTAAATACTCTTCTAAAGAAATATATTCATCTTTACCTTTAAATGAAGAATTAAATCTTAATAATAAAGATATATCATAAGTACGATTAATATCTTCAGCTAAACCTTCTTTTAAAATATTACCAAATTGATTTCAAAAAATAATATATTCTTTTTTATTTAAAGATAATTCATGTAATATTTTTAAAATTCTTTTAGTAAGAGAAATCTTTAATTTACCAATAAAAGAATTATCTTGTAATATTTCTCTTGAAACATTTAAGGATAAATCACTAGAATCAATAATTCCTTGTACAAATCTTAAATAAAAAGGTAAAATTTTTTTTACATCCTCCATAACAAAAACTCTACGTATATATAATTTTATACCATTTTTATACTCATCTCTATTTCATATATTTCAAGGACATGTATCAGGAATATATAATAAACTAATATACTCATTTTTACCTTCAACTTTATTATGAGACCAAATTAATGGCTTACCTAAATTATTAGTAAATGATAGATAAAAATCTATATATTCTTTTTTACTAATTTCATTTTTATTTTTTAATCATATAGCATTAAACTGATTTATTCTCTTTCATATATTTTTTTTATCTTTTTTACAAAAAGATTTATATTCAATAGGAATATCAATATAATTAGAATATTTTTTTACTATATTACATATAGTATTTTCATTTAAAAATGAACTACAATCATCCTTAATATATAAAATAACATCTGTTCCAACATCAGATTTAAATTTACTATCAATAAAATATTCACCATGACCATCAGAACTTCAAAAAACTGCATTATTACCATTTAATTCTTTTATCGATCTTGTATGAACTACAACCTTAGTTGATACCATAAAAGAAGAATAAAAACCAACACCAAATTGACCAATAAAATTATTTCAATCTAATTTTTTATTATTTAAATTAATACTATTTAAAAACTCTTTAGTACCAGATTTTGCTATAGTACCTAGGTTCTTAATTACTTCCTTTTTAGTCATACCAATTCCATTATCACTAACTATAAACTTATTTCTATCTACATAAATTCTAATACGATAATAATTTTTATTATCTAAATTAATAGAACTTCTATCTTTAATAGAAACATAATAAAATTTTAGTTTATCTATAGCATCTAAAGAATTAGAAATTAATTCTCTTACAAATATTTCTTTATTAGAATAAAGAGAATTAATCATTAAATTAAGTAACTGCTTAACTTCAGATTGAAAATAATAAGTCTGTTTTTTCATTTTATAAAATCCTTAATAATTTTTTTTATATATAAAAAACTAAATATTAAATTTAAAATTTAAACTAAGAAAAATACTAATTTTTATCTTTATAAGACAAAGCACAAATAACAAAATAATCAAAACTCAATTTTTTATTAAATGATATAAATAAATCATTTCTAAAAGAAAGAAATAATTTATAATAATAAAATATATATTTTAAAGAAATTAATAAATTCAATTTACTTAATATTCTAAAAATATTTTGTGGAATATTTAAATTAAAATTATTAAAGGAAAAAATATTTAATATATATAAATTATGTAACATATCAATTATGTTATCCATCAAATTAATATAATTTATATTTCTGATATAAAAAAAATTTAATAATCTAAATATTTTATTAATATTTTTAGTAAATAAAAATTTTAAAAAAAGTAATATAAATTTTTCATCTATTCTATCTAAAATAATATTAACATCTTTTAAAGATATAAAATTATTTCCATTAAGCATCAATAATTGATCAACTAATACTAAAGCATCCCTCATACTTCCATGAGAACTAATAGATATAATTTTTAATGCATAAGAATCAAATAAAATTTTTTCTACAGATAATATATAATTTAAACGATTTAAAATATCAGAATTTTTTAAAGGTTTCAAATAAAAAGACATACATCTAGATAATATAGTATCAGGAATTTTATTTAACTCTGTAGTAGCTAAAATAAACTTAATATGTTTAGGAGGTTCTTCTAATGTTTTTAATAAAGCATTAAAACTATAACGTGATAACATATGTACTTCATCAATAATATACACTTTATATCTCATAGATATAGGTAAATAATAAATTTTATCTAAAATATCACGAGTATCTTCTATCTTAGTACGTGAAGCAGCATCTATTTCAATAACATCAGTTGCTTTACCTAAACTAATATTTATACAATTAACACAAACGTTACAAGGATGAAAAGTAATTCCATTAATACAATTTAAACTCTTAGAAAATAAACGTGCTAAACTAGTCTTACCAACACCTTTAGGACCATAAAACAAATACGAATTATAAATTTTATTTAATTTCAAACTATTGCTTAAAATTTTAACTATATTATCATGCCCAACAAAATCTTTAAAAGATTTAGGTCTTCATTTTAAAGCTAAAACATTATAATATTTCATAACACATATATATATAAGTATAAAAAAATAAATATAATTAGTTACTTAACTAACTACTTAAATTAAATAATATATTTTATAATATTTTAAAAAAAAATATTCGATAGTAAAAAATAATTTTTATTTAATTAAATAAAAATTTATCAAATTACTATTAAATTCTATAATAATATATTTTTTAAAAAATTATTTATTTATTTTATATAAATTAAAAATAAAAAATTTAATATTTTAAAAACTATTTAAGTTAAATAAATTTAAATAAAAATATAAATATTTCAATAAACTAAATAAAAATTAAAATAATTATCATTTGATATAAATAATATTTTTTATAAAATTATATTAACAATTAATAAATTATAAAATATTTAATAATTTAAATTAATATAAAAACTATAAAATAAAAGTTTACTTTACATAAAATTATTACCAATAACTTTAACATTATATTTATAAAAAATAAAACTATTTTTACAACTTCATTAAAGAATTAAATTAACTAACTATTTTTACAAAATTAATAAAATTATAATAATAATAATAAAAACTTAAATATTAATTTTAAAATAAAAAATAATTTAAATTTAAAAATAAAATTACATCAATAGATAATATAAAAATAAAATTTTAATATCAATAAACTTATATCAAAAACAAAAATCTTAATAACAACTAAATTAATAAATTTAATTAATAAAAATGAATTTAAAAATTTACATTATTTATTTAAAAAACTACATATTACAAACTATTAATACTATTATAAAAATAATTTTTCTAAACAAAATATATATTTAATAAACTTACTTTAATTATTTATACTAATACCATTATATATTTTAATAAAATTAAATTAATAAATATATATAATATCTATATATACAATATATATATATATATATATATGTTATTAGTGAAAATTATTATTTTTAAAATGATTTTAATAAATTATATAATATATTATATATTATGATTACATAAAATAATAAATTATTTTATTTATATATAATTTATTTTTTTTTATTAAAATTACGTATTTTTCTAAAAAACCAAAAATTTTAAACAAAATAATTATTATTATATAATACATAATAATAATTTAAATCAAATTTAATAAAAAAATGAAAAAAAAAAATATATTTGAATACACAAAAAATAAAAATATAAAATTATTTTTAAAAACAGAATTAATATTCAATAACTTAAAAAACATAAATAAAATAAATAATTACTTTTCCACAATAATTTTTTTTTTAAATATATCAGAAATATACAAAATAATAGAAAAATATAATATCAAAAAAAAAATTATAGATGAATTAAACGAACAAAAAAAAAAATTATTATTCTTTCTAAAAAAACCAAATACCAATAAAAACATAATAGAAAAAATATTATATATAATATATATATTAAAATTAAAATTAAAAGAAGCAAATAGTAAAAATAATTTAATCCAACAAGATGAATTTTTAAAACAAATAAACAAAAAAATAAAATACACTAATAAAAAAAAAATATTCTTCAAAAGAATATCAGAGATTAATTATTGAAAAAATTTACCAGAAAAAAAAAAAATTTTATATTATAAAAAATTAATAAAACCAATTAAAATAATAAAACAATCAAATTTTAATACATTAGAAATAATAAGAAATTTAAATACATTTAAAAAATATAATTCTAAAAAACTAAAATTTAAAGATAAAATTTTAAAATATAAACTAATAAGAATTAAAACAAACATAAAATACAACTTATATCCTATAGTAACATATTTAAATAACGAATACTATTTAAAATTTATATCTACTAAAAAAACTATAATAAACCAAAAAAAAATAATTTTTTATTTATCAAAGTGTAAATAATTTATTTAGGAGAAGATAAATTAATTATAATCCTTATTACTTCATAATAAAAATTATTTAACATTTTAGTAAATATTTTAAATGACTCAACTTTATATTCTTGTTTAGGATTTCTTTGTGCATAACTTCTTAAATATATACTTTCTTTAAAATAATTTATTACATTTAAATACTCTTTTCAAAAAGAATCTAATACTTGTAAAACAATATTTTTTTTAATTTTATTTAATGATTCACAACCCAAAAAACTAGTTTTTTTTTTATACAAATAAAATATTTCTCTCAATATCTTTCTTTTAATAAGAAATAAATTACTATTTATTTTTAAAAAATTCATATTAATATTTAATTCAGTACAATATTTTAAAAATAAATTTTTATTAAAATCCAATATAAAAATTAAATTATTAACAACAATTTTAGTTATTTTAAAAATTTTAGAATCTATATTACTACTATATAATATTTTATTTCTTATAGAATATATAATTTTCCTTTGATCATTATAAACATCATCATAATCCAAAAGTTGTTTTCGTAAATCAAAATTTCTACTTTCTATTTTTTTTTGAGCTTTTTCAATAGATTTATTAATCCAATTATGTTCAATAGATTCACCATACTTAATTCCTAATTTTCTCATAAAAAAAATAATCTTTTTAGACACAAATATACGCATCAAATAATCTTCCATAGATATATAAAATCTAGAAGATCCTGGATCACCCTGTCTACCAGATCTACCTCTTAATTGATTATCAATCCTACGAGATTCGTGTCTTTCTGTTCCAATTATATGTAATCCTCCTAAACTAACAACTAAATCATGATCTTTTTGTCATTTTTTTTTAATAAAATTTATTTCTCTATATAGTTTTTGATTATTTTTAAAATCAATATTATTATTTGAAAAACTTCCACCTAAAATTATATCAGTACCCCTACCAGCCATATTAGTAGCAATAGTAATAGCACCTAATTTTCCTGCTTGAGCAATTATATTTGCTTCTAATTTATGAAATTTAGCATTCAATACATTATGTTTAATACCAATTTTATCAAGCAGAGAAGAAAACAATTCTGATTTATTAATTGATATAGTACCAACTAAAATAGGTTGTCCTAATTGATTTCTATATTTTATATCTTTAATAATAGATTCATTTTTCTCTTTTTCTGTAAGATAAACTAAATCAGATCAATCTTTTCTTATCATTGGTTTATTAGTAGGAATAGAAAAAGTATCCATATTATATATAGTACTAAATTCTAAAGATTCAGTTACTGCAGTTCCAGTCATTCCAGATAATTTATTATATAACTTAAAATAATTTTGAAAAGTTATAGATGCTAAAGTTTTATTTTCATTTTTAATTTCCACATTTTCTTTAGCCTCAATAGCTTGATGTAAACCATCAGATCATCTTCTATCAGGCATCATTCTTCCAGTATGCTCATCAACAATAATAACATTATTCTCTTTAACTAAATAATCAACATTTTTAATATATAAATAATAAGCTTTTAAAGAAGATATAACACAATTCATTATTGTAATATTATTAGAAGAATTATAAAAATTATTCTTATTACTAAGAAAAATATTCTCTTTAACTAATAAACTTTCAACCTTTATAATACCTCTTTCAGTTAAAAATACATTACGGGATTTTTCATCAACTACAAAATCACCTTTTCCATTATATTCATCAGAATCATCTTTATCTTGACGTAATAAATAAGGTATAATTTTATTAACTTTATAATAACAAGATATATTTTCCTCAGTAGATCCAGATATTACTAAAGGTGTTCTAGCTTCATCAATTAAAATAGAATCAATCTCATCTAAAATAGCATAATTCAATTCTTTTCTTTGAACTCTATCCTCTAACGACAAAACCATATTATCACGTAAATAATCAAAACCAAACTCACTACTCGTCCCATAAGTTACATCTGATAAATAAGCATTTTTCTTTTCTAGTACAGACATGGTAGATAAATTTAAACCAACAGTTAAACCCAAAAAATTAAATAATTTACTACTATAACAAGAATCTCTTTTGGCTAAATAATCATTAACAGTAACTATATGTACTCCATTATTAAATAAAGAATTTAAATAAGCTGGTAAAGTAGCCGTAATTGTTTTACCTTCACCGGTTTTCATTTCAGCAATACAGCCATCATTTAATACTAGAGCACCTATTAATTGAACATCAAACAAACGAATACCAAAAACTCTTTTAATAGCTTCACGAATATTAGAAAATATGTATGGTAATAAATTACTTAATTTACTTCCAGATAATAATAAATCACGAAATTTATATGTATTAAATTTTAATTCTTCATTTTTATAACACATAAATTTATATTCTAAACTATTAATTTTATTAATAATTTTCTGTAAATTTAATATTTTTCTTTTATTTTTATCACCAAAAATATAAGATATAAATTTAATTAACATAATTAACTATAAAATAATAAAATAACTTTAAATTAATACTAATAATACATAAATAAATATATAATTAAATTAATTATAATATATTTTATACTAAAAAAAAACTAATAATGAATAAAAAAAAACCTAAATTAATTACAGAAATACTTAATAATAAAAAAATAAATAAAAAATTACAATTTTTAGTCAAAAAAAGCAAAATAATATATTTTTTAAATAAAAAAATTAAAAAAATACTACCAAAAACAATAAAATGAAAATGTAAAATCTTAAATTTCACAAAAGAATCTATTTTTATAGAAACATTAAATATTAATTCAAAATTATATATTCAAAATAATAAAAAGAAAATTCTAAAAAAAATTAAAAATATTAATATAAAAAAAATATATATAAAAATTAATCCTAATTTAAACAATTAATCTATTTTCTTTTTTAGAAATAATGGAACATCTAAATTCATAAAATTATAATTTTTAATAAATTTCTTTTTACTTACACAATTACTATTTTTAATTTTTTTTTTTTTAAAAAAATTTTCATTCAAAGCACTATAGTTAAATTTGTTATTTAAAAAATTAACTTCAATATTTTCATCTAAACATATACCTGTAGCTATTAAAGTTACACGCAATTTATTATTCATACTAGAATCTAAAGAAGTACCCATAACTAACGTTGTTTTTTCTGAAGAAAAAGAATTAATTGAATTCCCAATCACTTCAAATTCATTTAACTTAAAATCTAATCCTGAAGTTATATTAATTAATATTCCTTTAACATTAGATAAATTTATATCCTCCAATAAAGGACTAGAAACTGCTTCTTTAATAGCTTTTATAGCTCTATTTTCTCCACAAGATAAACCAGTACTCATTACCGCACAACCCATCTCGGACATAACATTATACACATCAGCAAAATCAACATTTATTAAACTAGGTTTAGTAATTAATTCAGATATTCCTTTAACAGCATTCTTCAAAACATCATTAACTAAATTAAATGCCTGTAATAAAGATATATTTTTTTCACAAATTTTTAATAACTTATCATTAGAAATAATTATTAAAGAATCAACAAATTTATATAAATCATAAATACCATCATAAGCAAAATTCATTCTCTTTTTTCCTTCAAAAGAAAAAGGTTTAGTAACAACAGCAACAGTAAGTATATTTAATTCTTTAGCAATTTTTGCTATAACAGGAGACGCACCAGTACCAGTTCCACCACCCATTCCAGATGCTATAAAAATCATATCTGCACCATTTAATATAGATTTAAACAAATCTTTATCCTCTTCAGCAGATTTTCTACCTATTTTAGGATCAGCTCCAGCTCCTAAACCTTTAGTAATATTTTTACCTATTTGAATTTTTTTCTTTACAGACATTTTAGATAAAGCCTGTACATCAGTATTAACTACAAAAAAATCTACACCTAATATATTCTCATTAGACATATAATTAACAGCATTACTACCACCCCCACCTACACCTATAACTTTAATAACTATACCACTAACTACTTTAGTTGAATTAGACATTATTAAATCCTCATTAATATATTAAACAATATAAATTATTTCCTTTTGGAAAATAATATATAAAACAATAAAAAATATTTAATATATAAATTATTTAAAATAAATATTACAAAATAAGATTATAAAAAAAATAACAACATATTATAAAGAAAAATAATTTTTTATTTTATAAAAAATTAAGAATATAAAATCTTTTTTACTAAATTATTAAAATTAATACCTACTTTTCCTGCAGCTAAAGGAATCAAACTATTTTTTGTCATACCAGGTATAGTATTTATTTCTAAAAATCAAAATTTATTATTTTTATCTAATAAAAAATCTATTCTAGCACACCCTTTACAATCTAAATAATTTCATATTCTTAAAGAAATATCAGATAACTTTTTTTCCAAATTAATATCTAAAAAACTAGGACAATAATATTTAGTTTTTTTATTTTTATATTTAGAATTAAAACTATAAAATGCATTACAATGATCTATTTTAATAGAAGGTAAAACTCTGCCACATAATAAACCAACAGTATATTCAACCCCAAATATATATTTTTCTACCAAAACACTACCAAATTTATTAAAACATTTATTTAAAAAATATTTAAAATCCTTTATATTATTTGCTACATAAATTCCAATACTAGATCCATTATTATTAGGTTTAATTAATAAAGGCATTCCTAAACTTAATATAATTTTACTACAAAATAAATCATCAAAAAAACCAGAAGGACATAAATAACTAAAATTATTTTTATCTATATAAAAATCTGGAATAACATTTATCTTAAAATTTTTCAAAAATAATTTAGCTTTAAATTTATTAAAGCATATAGAAGAAGTAATAACATTACTTCCAGTATATGGAATATTCAAAAAATCCAACAAACCTTGTATTGTTCCATCTTCTCCCATTTTACCATGTAATAAAATAAAAACCTTATCTATTTTAATTCTCATAAATAATTTTAAAGAAAAATATTTTATATCAATAGGAAAAATATTTAAACCTATATTTAATAAAGATTTTAAAACTTCATAACCTGATCTAATAGAAACATACCTTTCACTATATTTACCACCAAAAAAAACAGCAACATTTCTAATTTTCATAAACTTATTTAATACAATATTTTAAAATTAAATTATATAATAAAAAATCAATTTCTCCTGCTCCTTGTAAAACAACAATATCATTATTTCTAATAATATAAAAAAAATATTTCATTACCTCATAAGTATCTTTTAAATAAACACTATTTTTATAACCATAAATATCATACATTTTAGAAATTAAACTATTACTATTTATATTTTTACATATATTTTTTTCATTAGCAGCATAAATATCTAATAATAGTAAAATATCAATTTTACATAAAACTTTTATAAAATCAATAAATAAATTTATAGTTCTACTAAATCTATGTGGTTGAAAAATCACAACTAATCTTTTATTTAATCAAGAATTACGTATTGAATTTATATTCAAATCTATTTCTTTAGGATGATGACCATAATCAAATATTATTGATATATTTTTAATAATCTTACCTTTATAATTAAAATAATATTTACCTATAAATTCAGATCTACGTTTTACACCTTTAAAATTATTTAAAGATTTTTGCAAATTAACATAATTAATTTGTTTAAAATTTAAAATCAAACAAATTGCAGCTACAGAATTTAACACATTATGTTTACCAAAAACATTTAAAGATAAATTATATTCATTTAAATTATTTTTTATAAATAAAGAAAAATTACTTCTATTTTTCATTTGTATAAAATTAATCACTCTATAATCAGCATCTTCACTAAATCCATAAGTAATAATTTTACATTGAAATGAATTATCATTTAATAATTTCCTAACAAAAGGATCATCTATACATGCTATAATAAGACCATAAAAAGGTACATTATTTAAATAATTTACAAAAGAATTAATTAAATTACTAATTTTGTTATTATAATTATTTAAATGATCATAATCTATACTAGTTAAAATAGTTACAATAGGTTTAAAATTCAAAAAAACTCTATCACTTTCATCTAATTCTAATAAAAAATAATTACAATCACTTAAATAAATATATGAATTAATAGATTTTATATTACCGCCATTAATACAATTTACTTTAATACCATTGTAAAATAATAGATCAAAGATTAATGCAGTTGTAGTAGTTTTTCCATGAGTACCAACAATAACAATTGAATAATATCATCTTATTAATTCATACAAAATATCTATTCTTCTAACTAAAAAAATACCATTCAATTTAGCAAATATAATTTCTGGATTATCCATTTTAATAGCTGACGAATAAACAACCAAACTAGTATTTAATACATTATTTTTATTATGATTAAAATAATACTTAACACCAATTGAAATTAAATATTTAATTCTACTATTATATTTAATATCAGAACCTGTAATTTTATAACCAGATAAAGCTAAAAATTCAGCTATACCAGACATACCACAACCACCTATACCAATAAAATGTATAACAAATTTATCTTTATCAATATTAGAAAAAAAATTATTTTTAATTAAATTAAAATTATTTAATAACATAAACTTATTTAAAAATTATATATTTCATTAATAAATTTCTGATTAGAATCTTTAATTCTATGTTCATACGAAAGATTAGCCATATAAATTAATTTTTCTCTATTTAAACTTAAAATTATATTAAGTAAATAATCAACAGAAAAAAACTTTTCTTCTATCATAAACGCCGCTCCTATATCAACTAAAAATTTAGCGTTAAAATATTGTTGATTATCTTTATGCATATAAGGAATAAATATTGCTGGTAAACCTATAGAATTTACTTCACTGACAGTTAATGCTCCAGCTCTGCTTATAATTAAATCTGCCCAATAATAAGCTTCACTTATTTTATCAATAAAATCAATAATTTTATAATTAATAATTTTTTTTTTCTTATAATATTTAATATAATACTTATAATTTACATAACCTACCTGATGTAAAAACACAAAACTATCAAAACATAATATATTTACTATTTTAAAAATAACTTTATTAATTACACAAGAACCTTGACTACCACCTAAAATTAATATATTTAAAGGACCGTTACGAGATAAAAATCTTTCATTAGGATTAGGTAATGATAATATTTCATCTCTAATAGGATTACCAACAGTAATTACATTATTAGAAAACGTATTAGGAAAAGCTTGTACTACTTTATTAGAAATAAAATATAAATATTTATTAGACATACCAACTACAGAATTTTGTTCATGTATCATAGTAGGAATACTACACAATCAAGCAGAAAATATACCACAAAATGATATATAACCACCAAATCCCAAAACTAAATCAGGTTTCCATTCTTTAATTTTATTACAAATTAATACAAAACTTTTAATAAAATAATACATATTTTTAAAAACATTTCAAAACCTAGAATTTAAAAAATTAGGTATAAATACAAAATCAATACTAAAACCATACTTAGGTACTAAAATAGACTCTAATCTATCAGGACTACCTATTCATTTAATTAAACATCCATTTTTTTTTAAATATTTTGATACAACCAAGCCAGGAAATATATGACCTCCTGTACCACCAGTAATTATCATAACACGTTTAATTTTCATAAAAACATATTTTTAATAATTTAATTATTTTTAACCATATATTTTAGATAAGAAAATAAATTTATTACCTCTATCTTTATAACTATTAAATTGATCCAAACTAGAACAACCAGGAGATAATAATACTACATCTCCATTTTTTATTAAATTAGAAATATAAATAACAACTTCTTTTAAAGTAAAAAATTTCATAGAAATATTAGGAATTAAATTAAATAAAATATTTCTACTTTTACCAAAACAACAAATACGTAATTTATCTTTAAAAATTAACAAATAAGGTTTTAAATAATAATTAAAATCAACCATTTTACCATCACCTCCTAATAACAATCAAATTAAACCTTTTACATTACATAATAATTTTAATGCAGAAATAGTACTTCCTATATTAGTAGATTTAGAATCATTAATTCATAATACACCATTATTATTATGAACAATAGAAAACCTATGTTTTAAACCTCTAAAAGTTAATATTCTATTTAAATAAATACTTTTAGGAATATTTAAAATTTCTGAAATAGCAATAATTGCTAAAAAATTCAAATAATTATTAATACCTTTTAAATAAATATTATTTGTATCTATTAATCTACATTTTTTTTTACTTAAAAATATTTTATTTTTATAAAAATCTAAATAATAATTTGCTTTACTAATACCAAAAGTAATTAAATTTTTATTTAAAAAATTATAAGAAATAATATTCTTATCTAAAATATTAATTAAACAATAATTAGAATTATTAAAAATTTTAAATTTAGTAAAAATATAATCTTTAATTCCATTAGGATATCTATCTAAATGATCACAAGTTATATTAAGTAAACAAGAACATAACGTTTTTAATGAAAAAACAAATTCTAATTGAAAACTAGAAAGTTCTAAAATATATAAATCACTTTTATTATTCAATAAATTTAATGCAGGAATACCTATATTTCCACCTAAAGAAACATTTAAACCATATATTTTACATATATTATATAATAAAGAAACAACAGTGCTTTTTCCATTAGTACCAGTAATAGCTATTACAGAAGTTTTAACTTCTCTAAAAAATATTTCTACATCATTAATAATTTCTATACCTTTATTTCTAGCTTGTAAAATTAAATTACTATAAGATGATATTCCAGGACTAATAACAATTAGATCAGAATATAAAACTAAATTCTTATTAAAATCACCAAAATAACAATCTATACCATCAGGTATTAAATTCTTATCTACATTATAATTATGATCTATTAATTTAGGATAAACACCTAAAGACAAAAAAAAATTTATACAAGATAAACCAGTAATACCAGCACCTAATACAACAATATTCTTACCATTATAAATAGACATTATTAAATCCTAAAAAATAATAAACAAGATAAAAAAAAAGAAAAAAAAGAAACTATTCATAAATTTATAACAATATTAATTTCAGTATAACCTAATAACTCATAATGATGATGTATAGGAGACATCATAAATAATCTTTTATTAAAAAATTTAAACAAAAAAACTTGAAATAAAACCGAAATCAATTCAATAAAGAATAAATAACCAACTATAATAAAATATCATTCCTTACGTAATAATATAAACATCATAGTAACTAATGAACCCAAAGATAAAGACCCAACATCACCCAAAAATAATTTAGCGGGATAAAAATTAAATCTTAAAAAAGACAATAACGTTCCCAATAATATACTATTAATTATAATTAAATCTTTTGCATAAAAAATATATGGAATTTTAAATAAAGAACTTAAATAAATATTAGAACTACATAATGAAACTAAAAATAAAAACAAAGATACAAAAATTAAAGGTAAAGTTAATAAACCATCTAAACCATCAGTAAAATTTATAGAATTAATACCACAAATTAATAAAAAATATCATAAAAAAAAACAATATACATTATTATTAACCAAATAACGCAAATAAAAATTATTTTTATATATATATATTTTAAAATATAATAAAAAAAAAATAAATATTAATGTAATTAACGATTGAAATAAAAATTTATCACGTATAGATAAACCATCATAACTTTTGCAAAAAAATTTAATATAATCATCTATTAAACCAACAAAAAAATTAAAAACAAAATAAAATAAAAGTATTATTATATTAATATTATTAATATTTACAAATATAAACGACATTAATAATATTGATACAAAAGTAACAACACCTCCCATTATAGGAATATTTTTTTTTTTACTATTACTTTTAATATTTAAATCTCTAATACCCTGATATACTTTATTTTTATTTAAAAAAAACAAAAAAAAATTACCAAAAAAAAAAGAAAACAAAAAAGAAAATACAAAAGAAAATACAATACGAATAAATAAATTATATTTAAATATATTAAAAAACATAAAAAAATATCCTATCTATATAAAATTTAATATTTTATCCATACAAAAAACACGAGAACCCTTTATTAAAAAAGTAACCTTTTCATAAATCATTAATATTTTTTTTATATCTATCAATAAATTAGACATTAAATTATGATGTCTACCAACTAAACTGTATTTGCTTATATAATAACTATATTTACCTATACTTAAAACAATATTAATTTTAAAAAATTTTTTTATTCACAAACCTATATTAGAATGATAGTATATAGACATATTGTCTAATTCTGACATATCACCAACCACTAATACTTTATAAGTATTACATTGATTTAAAAAATTAATACCATAATATAAAGATCTAGGATTAGAATTATAAGTATCATCTAAAATAACTTGATTTTTTTTAATAAAAATAGGATATAATCTTCCTTTAATAGGGAAACAATTTTCTAAACCTATTTTAATATCTTTTAACGATAAACCCAATGAAACCGCAAAACATACAGAATTTAATGAATTTAAAATATTATGAATCCCTAAAAGTTTTAAAAAAATTTTTATTTTACCAAAATATGTATTTAAAATAAAAACACTACCAAAAATGCTTAATTTAATATTAGTAGCATAAACATTAGAATAAAAATTATTATTAATAGAAAAAAAATAAATTTTTTTATCAAGCAAATATTTTTTTCATAAAAAATAATAATTATGATATATATTTAGTATAGCAATACCATTTTTATTTAAATATTTAAAAATTTTACCTTTACATAAAACAATATTTTTAAATTTTTTAAAACCAATTAAATGAGAAACAGAAATATTAGTAATACTTGCTATATCAGGAATTACAATATTAGATAAATAATCAATATCATTTATATGATTCGCTCCTAATTCCAATACAGCATAACTATAAGAACTTCTATATAATTTCAGTAAAGTTATTGGTATACCTAATTCATTATTTAAATTTTTATAATTAAATAAAACCCTGCCTAATGGTTTTAAAATATTTACAGTTATTTCTTTAACAGAAGTTTTACCTGTAGTACCAGTTACAGATAATATTTTGATATTTTTTTTTTTTCTTAATCAAGAAGAAAGTTTACCTAAAGCAACAACAACATTATTTACTATTAATTGAGATATATTAAAAAATATAAAGGAACTAAAAAGCACACATATAGCACCATTATTAACTGCTTTATAACATACTAAATTGACATCTAGTTTCCCTTTAAGTAAAATAAATAAAGAATTTTTTATCTTTTCATCACGTGTATCTACAGAAATATTACTTATATATAAATTTTTTCCAATTAATTCAGCATCAACTATATTTGCAATATCTAATAAACTTAAATATATCATATTATATACCTAATATTTGCTTAACTAAATTTCTATCAGAATATTTAATTCTATGACCAAATATAATTTGAAAATTTTCATGTCCTTTACCAGTTATTATAACAACATCATTAACATTAGAATTTGATAAAGCAAATTTAACAGCTAAAATACGATTTAAAATAATATATACATTATTAAAATCTTTTATACCCAATTTAATATCATTTAAAATAATATTTTCATCTTCAAAATGTAAATCATCATTAGTTATTATTATAATATCAGCATATTTTTTAGCTATTTTACCCATAATTGGTCTTTTAATTCTATCTCTATTTCCAGTACAACCAAAAACACATCATAATTTACTCTTACAATATTTTCTAGATTCTAGAAGAACAGTCTTCAAAGCATCTGGTGTATGAGCATAATCAACAATTACTAAAGGTTTGTTAAATTTATAAAAAAATTCCATTCTACCCTTCGGTAAAACTAAATATTTACTAAAATTTAATAATTTTTCAAAACTAAAATTCAAAGATAATAAAGCAACAAAACTTAACAAAACATTCATAATATTATAAAAACCTACTAAAAAAATTTTTAATACTCCTTTTCCTCAAGAAGAAACAAAATATATTTTTTTTAAAAAACCAAAAAATCTAATCTTAGTTACAAATAATCATCTTTTAGTATCAAAAAAAATTTTTTTATAATTTAAACTTACAGGAATAACTATTTTTTTAGATAATTTTTTATATCATTTAAAACCTATATTATCATCAACATTAATAATTAAATTATCAATATCAAAATCATAAAATAATTTTCATTTTGATAACTCATAATTTTTAAAATTCAAATGATAATCTAAATGATCAATACTTAAATTAGTAAATACAGCAGCAGAAAAATTTAAAGAATTTACTCTATATTGATCCAATGCATGAGACGAAACTTCAATAGAAACGAAATCTACTTTATTATCATCACATAATTTTAAATTAATTTGAGTTTCTAAAGCTGAACCAGTAGTATTTAAAGATGGATTTAATTTATTATAAAAACCATTACCTAATGTACTTAAAATATAAGTTTTATATCCCAACAACATTAATCATTGAGCACTTATATTAACAACTGTTGTTTTACCATTAGTACCAGTAACACCTAAAATTAATAAATTTTTACTTGAATAATTATAAAATCTATTAAATATTTCAGATAAAAAAAAATTTAACTTAAACAAATAAAATATATATATATTATATTTTTTATTAAAAACATAATAAGATTTATTTATATTAGAATAAGTTAATACTGCAACAGCACCATTTAAAACAGATTCATAAATGTAATTTTTTCCATCAAAATTAAAACCTTTTAATGCCACAAATAAATCACCTTTTACAATCAAACGACTATTATCTTTAATACCAGTTATATATATAACTTCTAATTCATTTAGATTTAAATAATTACACAATAATTCATTCAAATTATATATTCTCAATATAACCTCATAAACTTAAATATTTAAAAACATAAATAATTAAATTTTTTCAGCAACTCTTAAAATTGCACTTCTAATATTATTATTATTATTTATTTCCTTATAAGAAGGTTTAAATTTTCCTAAATTTATCATCTTAATAGGATTTAATTTATTAATTTGAATATCAGTTAAAGGAATACTAGTTAAAAAACTACTAATACTAGATTTATTTCTAATAAATTTTTTTACTATTCTATCTTCTAAAGAATGAAAACTTATTACAACTAATCTACCTTGATTTGATAAAACATCATAAGCATAATTTAAACTTTTTAATAAAACATTTAATTCATCATTAATAAAAATACGTATTGCCTGAAATATCCTTGCTTTATATTTATAATTATTTTTTTTTTTTATAACTGCATCAATTAAATTTGATAAATCAAAAGTTGTTTTAATAGGACAAAAAAACCTTCTTTCTATAATTTTATTAACTATTTTAAAAGAATAACGATATTCTTCACCAAATTTTCTAATTACATATAAAATTTCATTCTTACTTGCTTTATTAATTCAATCTGCCGCAGATCTACCAATATTTTTATTAATTCTCATATCTAATGGACCATTTCTTAAAAACGAAAAACCCCTATCAGGACTATACAATTGACAATAAGAAATACCTAAATCGAAAACTACACCATTAACTTTACCCAATAAACATTCATTAACAATATATTTTTTAATATTTAAAAAATTATCATTTATTATATTCAAACGCCTATCTTTTATATTTTTACCAAAACAACATGAATCTAAATCATAATCAAAAGAAAATAATTTACCGTTTGCACCTAAACTATTCAATATATTAATTGAATGTCCTCCTTCACCAAAAGTACAATCTACATAAATACCATTTTTTTTAATATTTAAAAATTTATTAATATTATCTACAAAAGCAGTTTTACATTTCATAAAAAAACAATAAAATTAAACTTTTAGAAACTATAAATATAATTATATTAAATCAAACAATTAATTTTGTATATATATATAAATAATATATATTATATATATTATTAATAATTTAATTTTAAAAAAAAATATGAAAAGAAAAGTTATTATAGCAAATTGAAAACTAAACGGTAATAGAAGTAAAATAAAGAAATACATCAAAAAATTAAAAAAACTAAATCATAAAAATATAGACATATCAATCTCACCTCCAATACCATATTTATGGTTTACTCATTTATTAACAAAAAACACTAACATAACTACAACATCTCAAAATATGGATATCAACATATCAGGACCATTCACTGGAGAAATATCGGGAGAAAATTTAAAAGATATAAAAGTAAAATATGTAATTATAGGACATTCAGAAAGAAAAAAATACCATTATGAAAACAACAAAACTATACTTAAAAAAATTATAATAGCAAAGAAAAAAAAAATAACCCCCATAATATGTATTGGAGAAAATATACAAGAATATATAAAAAATAAAAGTATTAACACATGCAAAAAACAAATTCAATATTTAATTGAACACTCAAATATTAATATACTTGAAAATACTATTATTGCTTATGAACCAATATGAGCTATTGGAACCGGTAAAAATGCAACTACAAATCATATAAATAAAATTAATAATTTTATACTAGATTATATATCAAAAATAAATAAAGATATTATAAGTAACATTAAAATAATATACGGAGGATCTGTAAATTATAAAAATTCTTATGAAATAATATCACAGAAAAATATTAATGGTTTACTTGTAGGAAATGCATCTACTGATATAAATAAATTTAAAAAAATAATTGAATCAATTAAAATAAATAACTAATAAAAAAATGAAAAAAAAATTCAAAATATATGGTCCAAACCCTTTAAGTGGAGAAATTAAAATATCAGGATCGAAAAACGCAGCCTTACCAATATTATTTGCATCACTTTTAACCAATGAAGATATAAAAATTAAAAATATTCCCAACCTAAAAGATATTAATATTACTTTACTCTTATTTAAACAAATAGGGGTCAAAATAAAACAAAAAAAAAATACAATTTTATTAAATTGTAAAAATATATTTTATAAAAAATTTACAAATAAATTAATTAAAAAAACAAGAGCATCAATATGATTAATAGGTCCAATTATAACAAGATTTAATAAAATAATTTTAAATACCCCGGGAGGATGTAAAATTGGAAATAGACCTATAGATTTACATATTTATGGACTAAAACATTTAGGAATCCATATAAAAAATAGTAAAAATATTATTAAAGCTAAAATAAAAAACAAAAAACTTATACCAAATAAAATTATATTACCTAAAATTAGTGTTGGAGCAACAATAACAATATTATTAACATCAATATATATACAAGGAGTAACAGTAATTAAAAATGCAGCACAAGAACCAGAAATAATAGATACAATAAATTTTCTTAACAAAATAGGAGCAAAAATATATACAAATAAAATAAATAAAATAAAAATTATTGGTATAAATAAATTAAATGGAGGAACTTATAAAATTATACCAGATAGAATAGAAACAGGAACATATTTAATTTCAGCAGTTATATCAAAAAAAAAAATAACATGTTATAACACAAATTATCATCTACTATTATCGGTAATAGAAAAATTAAAATTATGTGGAGCAAAAATTTCTAAAGGAAATGATTTTATAACTGTTAATATGAATAACAAAAGACCTAAATCAGTAAATATCGAAACACTACCATATCCAGGATTTCCAACTGATATACAACCAATATTTACATTAATCAATATAATTTCAAAAGGGAAAAGTATAATTAAAGAAAATATATTTCAAAATAGATTTTCACATACAAAAGAATTAATTAAAATGGGAGCAAAAATAAATAATAAAAAAAATTTAATTATTTGTAATGGAGTAAAAAAAATATTCGGCTCTGAAGTAAATGCAAAAGATTTAAGATGTTCTATAACTTTAGTACTAGCAGGATGTATTGCATATGGAACTACAATAGTAAATTCAGTAAATTACATTAATAGAGGATATGAAAATATAGAAAAAAAGTTAAAAACAATAGGAGCAAAAATTAAAAAAATATAAATGTTTATTTAGTAAAATTTATATTTTAAAAAATATTAATATTAAATATTTTTTAAAAATATAAATTTTTAAAATTATAACAATTTTTTAAAAAATTAAAGAATTTATATTACCAAAACGTTTTCTAAAGTTATCTATTCTTCCTTTAGAAGAAGAAATTCTTTGCTTACCAGTATAAAAAACATGACATTTATAACATACATCTATATCAAATTTTTTTTTTAATGTTGAAAAAATTTTCATTTTATTACCACAAGAACAATTAATATGCAACAAATATATTTCAGGATGTATTTTTTTTTTCATAACATTTATCTCTCAAAATTTTAATTTAAAAAAATAATGTACATATTAGAAATAATACTACCAATAAAAAACTTAAATACTTTATTATACAGTATTAATAAAAATAAAAAAATAAATATTGGATGCAGAGTAATAATAAAATTAAAAAATAGAATAATACTTGGAATTGTATTTAAAATACATAAAACATACAAATTTAAAAAAAAATTTAAAATACATAAAATATTAAAAATAATAGACAAAGAAACATTAATAACACCAAATTTATGAAAAATATTAAATATATGCTCTATATATTATAATTATCCATTAGGTAAAATATTAATTTCAATATTACCAAAGAAAAAAGCAAATATAACTAACATTACAAAAAAACATAAAACTAAAAAAATTAATATTTATAAAAAAAAAAACAAAACAAAAAATACAATTAATATAATTAAAAAAAAATTTAAAATAATATTATTAATATGTAACTTAAAAACAAGAATAAATATATATATCAACTTAATTAAAAATAAAAAAATTAAAGAATATAAAATATTGATTTTGAGTCCAAAAATAAAATCTTTAAATATTATATGAAATAAAATAAATAAATATATAAAAATAAAAAACTATATTTTTACATCTAAAATAAATAAAAAACAAAAATATATTATATGAAATTTTGTAAAAAATAACACAATAAATATAATTTTTGGCACAAGATCTGCTGTATTTATGCCATTTAAAAAATTAGATTTAATAATTGTAGATGATGAACATAGTGAAATATATAAAGAAAATAAAGGTTGATTATATAATGCTAAAAAAATAGCTATATTAAGAGCAAAAATAGAAAAAATACCTATAATACTAAGTTCACACACACCATCAATTAAAAGTTTATATTATTACAAAAAAAAAAAATACGAAACATATAAAATTTATAAAAAAAATATATACATAAAATATAAAATATTAAATATCAATTGCAATAAATTAAAATATAAAAATTATAATTATTTAATTAATGAAATAAAAAAAAATACTAAAAAAAAAAAAAAAGTATTAATTTATAATAATTGAATAAAATATTCATTTAAAATTATATGTTATAATTGTAAATTAATTTCAAAATGTAATAACTGTAATATAAATTACACTTTTTATAAAAAAAATAATAAAATTATTTGTACATTATGTAAAAAAAAAAAAAAAAAAAATACTTGTATTAAATGTAAAAACAAAAATTATATAATAAAAAAAAAAAAAGAATATAAAAAAGACAAAATTAATCATTTATTTTTTAAAAATTATATTAATGAATCTAATAATAAATATTTATATAACCTAAAAACAAAACAAATTATTCTAACTAATAAAAATACATCAAAATATAAACAAACTAAACATATTAAATTAATAATTTTTACTAATATAGATAATATACTTTTTTCAGAAAATTATAGATCTATAGAAAAATTTATTATTAAATATTATTCAATAATTAATAAATTTAATTCAAAAAAAAAACAAAAAATAAAAATAATATTATTAACTAAATATCCATGTAATAATTTATGAAATAATTTAATTAAAAATAATTATGTAAATACTATGCTAAATTTAATTAAAGAAAGAAAAGTTATTAATTACCCACCATATATAAAAGAATCAGCAATTTTAATAAAATATTATAAATATCATAAAATATATAATTTATATAAGAAAATTAAATCATTTATAAATAAAAAAAGTAAAATAAAAATTTTTAAACCAAAATTAATAATTAAAAATAATATTAGTATTTACATAATATTAATACATAGTAAATCACATAAAAATATTATAGAATTTATAAATATCATAAATAAAAAAATTAAAAAAAATATCAAATTTAAAATAGATATAGATTTTAATGATTAAAAACATTGTACAGATAAAGGTAAACATGCAATTTTACTAACTTGTTTAATTAAACCTTTAGGAAATAAATTATACAATAATATACTATCATATTTATTATTATATTTATTAAGATAATTAAGTAAACTCCTTATATTTGGAATATTTCCATATTCAAAATAAAAAAACCTAAAATAATAAATTATTTTTCAATGTATATAACTTAATTTAATACCTTCTTTAAAAGCTAACTTCATAGCTATTTTTTTATTTCAAAATTTTATATTCATAATAATAAAAATAATATTTCATAAAAAAATATAAATAAATGTTAATATAAATATTATATTACAAATTAACTTAAATTATATTTTTTTTTAAAAATGCCAGAATTACCAGAAATAGAAATAATTAAAAAAAATTTAATTAATTTTTGCTTAAACAAAAAAATAATTAAAATTGAAATATACACAAAAAAATTAAGATACAAAATCCCTAAAATAATAAAAAGAATAAAAAACAAAAAAATAACAAAAATTAATAGATATTCAAAATATTTAATAATTAAAATTTATAAACTATATTTATTAATTCATTTAGGTATATCAGGAAATATATTAATTACTAAAAAAAATATTCTACAAAAAAATGATCACATAAAAATAATATTAGAAAATAAAAAAATCATAAAATATAATGATCCAAGAAAATTTGGGTACATATTATTATATAAATCTACAAAAAAAATTCAAAAAATTATAAAAAAATTAGGTCCAGAACCATTAACTAAAAAATTTAATTGAAAATATCTATATAAAAAAATTAAAAAAAGAAAATCCTGTATCCATAATTTAATTATGGATAATAAAATTGTATCTGGAATAGGAAATATATATTCAAATGAAATATTATTTATTTCTAAAATTAAACCATACAGAAAATCAAATTCTTTACATTTAAATGAAATTAAAAGAATAGTTTTAAATATTAAAAAAATATTAAAAAAATCTTTATTTTATCAAGGAACATTAATTAGAAATCATAAAAATATAAATCTAAATTATGGTTTTTTTAAAAATTTTTTAACAGTATACAGAAAATTAAATCAACCTTGTATTATATGTAAAAGTAAAATCAAAAAAAAAAAAAAATATGGTAGAAGCTTATATTTCTGTAAAAAATGTCAAATATAATTTTTATTTTCAATAAATTATAATATAAATTTACTTAAATCTTCATTAACAACTAATTTTTTTAATTTAGATTTAACATATTTAGAATTAATATGAATAGATTTACCAATATATTCTGTAGCTGAATATGAAATATCTTCCATTAATTTTTCTAATACAGTATGTAATCTTCTAGCACCTATGTTTTCTGTTGTTTCATTAATTTTTCATGCAATATCAGCTAAACATTTTATACCATTATCAGTAAAAATAATTTCTACACCTTCAACACTTAATAATTTTTGATACTGAGAAGTAATAGAAATATTAGGTTCTATTAATATTCTTTTAAAATCTTCTGAAGTTAAAGCTTTTAATTCTACCTTAATAGGTAATCTTCCTTGTAATTCAGGTATTAAATCTGATGGATTGCACACTTGAAATGCACCAGATGCTATAAATAATATAAAATCAGTTTTAACAACACCATACTTAGTAGATACAGTACAACCCTCAACTAAAGGTAATAAATCTCTTTGCACACCTTCTCTAGATATACCTGCATCTATTGATTCACCTCTTTTACATACTTTATCAATTTCATCAATAAATACTATACCTTGTTGTTCTACTAAATCTATAGCTTTACGTTTTAAATCATCTATATTGATTAATTTAGCAGATTCTTCTTCAATCAATAAATTCATTGCATCCTTAATTTTCAATTTACGCAATCTTTTTCTATTACCACCTAAATTTTGAAATATAGATTGTAATTGATTAGTCATTTCTTCCATTCCTGGAGGAGACATAATTTCTATTCCAAAAGACGAAACAGATATATTAATATCTATACTTCTATTATCTAATTTTCCATTTCTTAATTCAGATAATAAAGAATTACGCATATTTTTATATTGACATAAACTATCTTTATTAGTACTTAGATTTTTATTAATGTTAGGTAACAAAACATCTAATATACGATTTTCTGCTAATTTTTTAGCTTTATAAATATTAGTTTTTACTATTTTAACCTTAATCATTTTAACAGCATAATCAACTAAATCTCTAATTATAGAATCTACCTCTTTTCCTACATAGCCAACTTCAGTAAATTTAGTGGCTTCTACTTTAATAAAAGGAGAATTGCTTAATTTAGCTAGTCTACGTGCTATTTCAGTTTTACCCACACCAGTAGGACCTATCATTAAAATATTTTTAGGAGTAATTTCGTTACGAAAATCCTCATCTAATTGAATCCTGCGCCATCTATTTCTTAAAGCAATAGCAACAGCTTTTTTAGCATTATCTTGACCAATAATAAATTTATTTAATTCACTTACAATTTCTTGCGGAGTCATTTCATTATACATTATATTATACCTAATAAAAATTAATCATTTTCACAAAACAATTCTTCTATAGTAAAACTATGATTAGTATATAAACATATATCTGAAGATATAGATAAAGACTTTTTTACTATACAACGAGCATCTAAATCAGTATTATCCAATAGAGCTTTTGCTGAAGCTCTGGCATATGCACCACCGCTACCAATAGCTATTAAATTATTTTCTGGTTGAATTATATCACCACTACCTGTAATAATTAAAGAATATTTAACATCAGTTATTGCTAATAACGCTTCTAACCTTCTTAAATTACGATCAGTTCTTCAATCTTTAGCTAATTCAACAGCAGATTTTATAACATGACCTTGATACATTTCTAATTTTTTCTCAAAACATTCAAATAAAGTAAAAGCATCAGCTGTTCCACCTGCAAAACCAGCAAGAATTTTATTAAAATATAATTTACGAACCTTTTGAACATTACTTTTAATAATAGTATCACCAAAAGTAGCCTGTCCATCCCCACCCATAACAACTAAATTTTTTTTTCTTACACTAAGTATAGTAGTCACAAATATCCTATAAATAATTATTTGAATATATATAATAATATCATAATAAAAACTAATTATTTTTTAAAATTGTTTTTAATTTTATTAAAGCATTCTTTTCTAACTGACGTATTCTTTCTGTAGAAACACTAAAACGAATAGCTAATTTTCTTAACGTAAATTTTTTTCTATTTATTAATCATCTAGAAATAATAATATATCTACTTCGTTTATCTAAAAAACTTAATGCTATTTTTAATTTTTTAAAAATATATTTATTTCAATTATCTTTTTCTAAAATATAAGTAAAATCATAAATTTTATTTAATTTTAAAAAAGATAAAAAAGACTTATAATAATAAGCATATTCATCCGGAAAATTAACAACAACATCTTTAGAAAACATTCTAGATTCCATTTCACGAACATCATTTTTAGAAACACAAAACTTTTTTGCTATATATCTAACTTCACCATTACTAAATCAACCAATTTGTTTTTTAATTTTTCTTAAATTAAAAAATAATTTACGATGAGATTTAGTAGTAGCAATTTTAACTATTTTCCAATTTTTTAATATAAACTCATTTATTTCAGCTTTAATTCAATATATAGCAAAAGATATTATTCTAACACCAAAAAAAGGATTGAATTTTTTAATAGCTTTTAATAAACCAATATTACCTTCCTGTATTAAATCAGCATAAGGTAAACCATATCCAGAATAATTTCTAGCAATGTAAATAACAAAACGTAAATGAAAAAAAATAAGTTTTTTTGCAGCAATAATATCACCATTATAATAAAATCTACCAACTAATTGATGTTCTTTTTTTAAAGATAATAAAGGATAAGAATTAACTTTAAATATATAAGAATTTAAACCACATAAATTAAACATTTTAGAATTAGAAATATTATATATCATAAAAATTAATTACCACATATTTTTTTTAAAATACTATTAAACTAATATTATTATATTAATAATAAAATAACTGATATATATAAAAAACATATTTTTAAAAAAAAATAAACATTAAAATTATATAAAATTTAGATTTTTAAAAAATACAAAATAAACAATTATGAAAAATAAAAATTATATCAAAATAATATCAGGTAAATATAAAGGAATTAAAATTAAATTAAATAAAAACAAATATAATAAACCAACTTTAAATATAATAAGAGAAAGATTATTTAATTGACTAAATCCGTATATTAAAAATAAAATATGTTTAGATTGTTTTTCTGGTAGTGGAGTATTAAGTTTTGAATCTATATCAAGAGGAGCCAAACATGTAACAATATTAGAAAAAAATTATAAGACTGTAATAAATATAAAACAAAATTTCAACAAAATAAGTAAAAAAAAATATAAAATAATAAATATTAACTCAATTGTTTGATTAAAAAAAAAAAAAAATAAAAATTTTGATATTATATTTATAGATCCACCTTATAAAAGTTACTACATTGATATAGTAACTTATATTTTAGAAAAAAATAATTTAATTAAAAAAAATTCATTTATATATATAGAAACACATAATAAATCAATTATTAAAACACCTAAAAACTGAATAAAACTTAAAAAACATAAAACACAAACAATAAAATATTATTTATTTAAAAAAATTAAATAACAAAAATTTCTAAACATTTATCAAAATACAAAATACCATAATTAGTTAATAAAAAATTTTTTTTTTTTTTATCAAAAAATAAAAAATTTTTATTTATAGCTAAAGAAATCAATTTACGTATATGTATATCAGATAAACCTGTATATAAAGTAAATTCAAAATAATTAAATGGTATTAACAATCTTAATCTACATATGAAATATTCAATAATAATATCATTTAAAATTAACAATTCTTTTTTATATAAATAATAACCATAAATATATTTACTTATATTTATATTTTTTATAAAACGATAAACTTTATAATTCTTTAATAAAGTAATTTTACTATATGAACTACAACCTATACCAAAATAATCTCCAAACATTCAGTAATTAACATTATGTACACAAATATTGGATTTATCTTTAACATAAGAAGATAATTCATATGAAAAATAACCATTTTTAATTAATAATTCTCTACCTTCAAAATACATTCTTTCAATCTCAAATTGAGATGGTAAATTACGTGGTAATTTATCATAATAATATGACTTTTTTTTTACTTCTAATTGATATCAAGATAAATGAGGTACATTTAAATCAATAATATATTTTAAATCATTTAATACACTATCAACATCTTGAAAAGGTAAACCATATATTAAATCAATATTATAAGTACGATATCCAGATAAGTTAATAATTTTAATAAAATGTAATATATCTTGAATTAAATATTTTCTATTTATAAAATTTAATACTTTATTATCAAAACTCTGTACACCTAAAGAAATTCTATTTATACCAATTTTAGGGTACAAAATAATTTTTTTAAAATCATCAATAAAAACATTTGATTCAATAGTTATTTCTAAATTTTTTCTACAAGGAAATGTATAAAATATTTTATTTAATAATAAAAATAACATTTCAATACTTAATAAACTAGGAGTCCCCCCACCAATATAAATACTATTAACAAATCTATTATCATTTTTAAAAAAAAAATCATTTTTTAAATCCTTAATAAGACTTAAAATATATTTCTTATATAAAAAATCATTATTAAAATACTTATAACTTATAAAATTACAATAACCACATTTATTTTTACATCAAGGAATATGTATATATAAACCAATAGGTATCATTTAAATATTCTTTTAAATTATTAAAATTTATACTATCAATATAGTTTCATTATATTAAATATTAATTTAAAATAAAAATAAAAGGTTTTTAAAAATATCAAAAAAAAAAATGACAAATAAAAAAAATGAATTATTAAATAAAATAAACACAAATATAAATATACCACCATATTCAATTGAAGCAGAACAATCAGTAATAGGATGCCTTATGTTAGATAATGAAAAATGAGAAGATATATGTGAAATAATTAATCAAGATGATTTTTTTCAAAAATCACATCAAATTATTTTTAATGAAATGAAAAAATTATCTGAAACATATAAACCTATAGATTTAATTACTTTATCCGAATCATTAGAAAGAAACAAAAAATTAATTTCTATAGGAGGATTTAATTATTTAGCTAAAATATCTCAAAATATTCCAAATATAACAAATATTAATTATTACGCTGAAATAATAAAAGAAAAATCAACTATAAGAAAAATAATTAATATAGCAAATGAAATAATCTTAATAAGTTTTAATCCTGAAGGTAAAAACAGCAAAGAAATCATAGATATAGCTGAATCTAAAATATTTAAAATTTCAGAAACAAAATTAAACCAAAAACAAGGACCACAAAATATCATAAATATATTAAAAAATACAAAAAAAAATATTAAAAAATTATATAAAAAACCAAATAAAGAAATTACAGGTATAGATACAGGATATATAGACTTAAATAAAAAAACATTTGGATTTCAAAAATCAGATCTAATAATAATAGCTGCAAGACCATCAATGGGTAAAACCACATTAGCAATGAATATATGTGAAAATGTAGCTATGAAAAAAAAAAAACCTATATTAATATTTAGTTTAGAAATGCCTTCAGAACAAATAATTATAAGAATAATTTCTTCTTTATCTAGAGTAAATCAAACTAAAATAAGAACAGGAAAATTATCTAATACAGATTGAGCTAGAATATCAAGCACAATCAATATATTAGAAAAAAAAAAAAATATATTTATAGATGATTCATGCACATTAACACCTACTGATATTAGATCAAGAACAAGAAAAATATACAAAGAAAACAATGGATTAAGTCTAATAATGGTAGATTATTTACAATTAATGAAATCATCATTATATTCAGATAACAGAACATTAGAAATAGCAGATATTTCAAGATCATTAAAATTTTTAGCAAAAGAACTTAAAATACCTGTAATAGCTTTATCTCAATTAAACAGATCTTCTGAACAAAGATCAGATAAAAGACCTTTAAATTCTGACTTAAGAGAATCAGGTTCAATAGAACAAGATGCAGATTTAATAATATTTATATATAGAGATGAATTATATAATAATAACTCAGACATGAAAGGTATAGCAGAAATTATAATAGGGAAACAAAGAAACGGACCTACAGGAACAATACATTTAACATTTAATGGAGAAATTTCAAGATTTGATAACTATTCATACAATAAATATTATTAATATAATAATTTTTAAATAAAATTAAAATAAATATATTTATCATATATATTTATTTTATAATAAAACTTAACTATAATAAACATAATTAACATTTAAATTTATCAAAACAATATGGCTACTAAAGGAATTAATAAAGTAATATTAATAGGAAACTTAGGAAAAGATCCAGAAATCAGATATATGTCAAATGGAAATAAAGTTTCTAATATAAACATAGCTACATCAGAAATATGAAAAGATAAAAACACAGGAGAAAAAAAAGAAAAAACAGAATGACACAAAGTGGTACTTTTCGGTAAATTAGCAGAAATTGCATCAGAATACCTACATAAAGGTTCTCAAGTATATATAGAAGGATCATTAAAAACTAGAAAATGACAAGACAAAAAAGGTATAGAAAGATATACTACTGAAATAGTAGTAAATATTAACGGAACTATGCAAATGCTAGGCAATAAAAATAATTTAAATAATAAAAAAAAACAAAATAAAATAAAAACAAAAAATAATAATCTAAATAAAAAAAACAATCAAGAAAATAAAATGGAAGAAGATTTATCAATAAATTTTGATGATATACCATTTTAAAAAAATAAAACAATTTTAAAAAAAACAAAAAAATGACTGAAGTATTTAAAAAATTATTCAAAAAATCAATAAAAAAAAAAAGAATTAAAACAGGTAATTTAATAAAAGGTAAAATTATAAATATAAATAATAATTATGTTACTGTAGATGCTGATTTAAAATCAGAATCATATATACCGGTAGAACAATTTAAAAATATTAATGGTAAATTAAATATTAAAATAAATGATGAAGTAGATTTTTCTATAGATAATATTTCAGGAATACAAGGTGAAACAATATTATCACATGAAAAAGCTAAAAAACATAAAGCTTGAATAAAACTAGAAAAATCTTATAATCAATCTACAATAATAAAAGGAATAATAACAGGAAAAGTAAAAGGAGGTTTAACAGTAAATATTGATGGTATAAAAGCTTTTTTACCTGGATCATTAATAGACGTAAAACCAATAAAAGATACAAATATTTTAGAAGGTAAAAAATTAGAATTTAAAGTAATAAAATTAGATAAACAAAAAAATAATATAGTAATATCAAGAAGAGCAGTAATTTTAAGTGAAAATAATTACGAAAAAGAACAATTAATTAAAAATATACATGAAGGACTAGTAATTAAAGGTATAGTCAAAAATCTTACAGATTATGGAGCATTCATAGATTTAGGAGGATTAGATGGACTGCTACATATAACTGACATGGCATGAAAAAGAGTTAAACACCCTAGCGAAATAGTTAATATAGGAGATAAAATAGATATTAAAATTATTAAATTTGACAAAAAAAATACACGTGTTTCATTAGGATTAAAACAACTTACAGAAGATCCATGAAAAAACATAAAAGAAAAATACCCAGTAAATACAAAAATAAAAGGTAAAATTACTAACTTAACAGATTACGGATGCTTTATAGAAATTGAAGAAGGTATTGAAGGTTTAGCTCATATATCAGAAATTGATTGAAAAAATAAAAACATAAATCCATTTAAAATATTTAATATAGGTGAAAAAATAAAAGCCATAATATTAAATATAGATAAAAATAAAAGAAGAATATCATTAGGAATTAAACAATGTAAACCAAATCCTTGAATAGAATTCTCCAAAAAACACAAAAAAGGAGACATAATAAAAGGAAAAATTAAATCAATTACAGATTTTGGTATATTTTTAGGATTAAATGAAGGAATAGACGGCTTAGTACATACATCAGATATATTCTGAAATCATAAAAATGAAAAAGAAATAAAAAATAAATACAAACAAGGAGATAAAATAAAAACATCTTTAATTCAAATAGATATAGAAAGAGAAAGAATATCTTTAGGTATTAAACAATTAACAGAAGATCCTATAAATAAATATAATGAATTTAAAAATAAAAAGAAACTTTTAAATACTAAAATAAATAAAATAGATAAAAATAACATTAAAGTTAATTTAAATGACGGCATAGAAGGTAATATAAACATTGAACAAAAAAATCAAAAATTAAAAAATATAGTTAAAAAACTTAAAATAAATGATATTATAAAAACATACATATTAAATATAGATTTTAAAAATAGAATTTTAAATTTATCATTATATATTAAAAAAGAGAAAAAAAATAAAAAAAATATAAATAATTGTTTTAGCTCTATGATAGAAGCATTTAAAATCGCTAAATTTAAATAATAAATGATAATAAATAAAATTATATTAATTAAAAATTTAAACAAAAAATACAAAAACATATCAAAAAAAAAAATTTTAATAATAATAAATTATTTAATTAAATTTATTAAAAAACAACTAAAAAAAAAAAAAAAAGTAAAAATTAAAAATTTAGGTTATTTTAAATCATATAAAAAAAACATTAAAACACATAAACAAAAAATAATTCCATATTTTAAATGTAGTAAAAAATTAATTAAAAATATAAATAATATAATTTTTTAAAAAAAACCTTTGAACATAAAAAACTCAAAATCTAAATAACAATTAAATTTTTCAAATAAATTTAAAGACATAATTAATCTTCTTCTAAAAAAAGAAGCATTTTTTGTTTTATAAAAAATATGAATAACATGTCTAAGTATTTTAAATGGTTTTTTTTTACATTCTGGATTACTTTTAATATAATAAAAAACTTTAAATAATATTAATCTTATATTAATAGAAATCTTTTTTTTTTTATCAAAAAATAAACTATTATTACAATCAATATTTTTATATTTATACAAATAATACCTATTTCTAAAATATTTATTTACATTAAATAAAAATAGAGGATTAAAATATAATCCTCTACCCATCATTACACCATCTACATATTTTAAATGTTTATCTATATCATACAGATTATTTATATTACCATTAATTACTATATTAAGATAAGGTAAATCTTTTTTAAGTTTATAAACATAATTATAATTTAATACTGGTATAACTAAATTATCTTTAGTAGAATAATTATTATTCAATACACTACGTGCATGAATAATAAACTTCTTACAGGAAGAATATAAAGATATATAACCTACAAAATCTAATAAATAATTATAACAATCAAAATTAATACGATGTTTAATTGATAAAGTAATATCAGGAGCACCATTTTGTAAATAATTTAAACAATTAACAATTTTATTAATATTTTTTGTTAAATAAACACCAAATTCACCATAATTTGCTTTTATTGAAGGACATCCTAAATTAAAATTAATTTCAGAAATATTTAATTTATTTACTATACATGAAGACCTAAATAAATCTTGATATTTATTACCTACAAATTGAATAGCAACATTCATATACTTTTCATTGATAAAATATAATTTATTAATTCTATATCTTTTTATAAAAGAAGATACATGTATCATTTCTGTATATAATTTTATATATTTTGTAAATAACCTATAAAAGAAAATACAATACTTATCTGTATAACCAAATAAAGGAGCAGAAGAAAATTTATCAAACATAAAAACCAACTAATATGAAAAAATTATATAAATTTTATATATTTAATACCATACATATATTTAATTAAAACCTTAGGAACCTTAACTATTCCAGTATCTACTTGGTTATTCTCTAAAATAGCTACTAAAGTTCTACCTACAGCTAAACCAGAACCATTAATTATGTGACAAAAAATATTTTTATTTAAACTTACATCAAAATAACGTAAATTAATTCTTCTTGATTGAAAATCCCAAGTATTAGAACATGAAGAAACCTCAATATAAGAATTATCAATAGGAGATCAAACCTCTAAATCATAAGTTTTACAAGAACTAAAACTCATAGAATTTGAACATAATAAAACTTTTCTATAAGTTAAATTTAATTTTTGTAATACCATTTCTGCATTAAAAGTTAATTCTTCTAAATATTTCATGGAATTAATAGCATCTACAACTTGAATTAATTCAACTTTATCAAATTGTTTTAATCTTATTAAACCTCTATTATTTTTTCCATAAGATTTAGATTCAGAACGAAAACAAGGAGTACAAGATACTAATTTAATAGGTAATTCCTTTTTGTTAATTAATTTATTTCTGAACATATTAACCAAAGAAACTTCTGAAGTAGGAATTAACGCATAATTATTTTTTTCTTTTTTTTTAAATGAATGTACATAAAAAATATCATCATAAAATTTAGGTAATTGACCTGTGCCATATAAAGAATCAGTTTTTACTATATAAGGAACATAAACCTCACAATAATCATTATTTAAAATATGTAAATCTAACATAAATTGAGATAATGCTCTATATAAAAGAGAAAAATTACCCTTCATAACAGCAAAACAAGAACCACTTACAATACTAGATTCACTAAAATTTAAATTATTATTTAATTTACCAAGTTTAATATGATCCAATATTTTAAATTTATATTTTTTAATTTTACCTCAATTTAAAATTACAATATTATCATTATCATCTTTTCCTAAAGGCACATCACTAGATGGAATATTAGGAATATAATTAATTATATGATTTAATTTATACAATTTTTTTTTTATTTTTTTTTTTTTAAAAAAAATATTAAAATTAATTAATTCTAATATTTTTTTAAAATATAAAATATGTTTGTTTTTATCTTTATACAAAAAAAACTTTTTAGAAAAAAAATTACGTTTAGATTGAAAAAATTCAATCTCAAATTTTAAACTTCTATAATCATTATAAATATTTAAAAATTTTTTAACATCAAAATCAGGAAAACGAATTTTAATCTTTTTTACAAATAAAGAAATATTATTAAATAATAATTTAATATCTAACATATATATATATTAAAATTAATAAAAAATATTTTAAATTCTAAAAACAATTATTAATGTATAATTTAAACATTATTAATATAACATTAATAATAATTATTATATAATTTAATTATGAAAAAATAAATAAATGAAAAAAATTAATCAACTTTTAATAATAGGATCTGGACCAGCAGGATATACAGCAGCTATTTATGCATCTAGAGCAAATTTAAAACCCACCTTAATAACTGGTAAATACGAAGGTGGTCAATTAATTAAATCTAATAATATAGAAAATTGACCTGGAGAATATAAAGGAATTACAGGATTAAAACTAATGGAAAATATGAAAAAACAAGCTTTAAAATTTAAAACAAACATAATTAATGATAAAATAAAATACATAAATTTTAAAAAACAAAAAATACAATTAATAAGTCAAAAAAATACATACATAACAAAAACTTTAATAATAGCTACAGGTTCAATACCCAAAAAATTAGGTTTAAATAACGAAAAGAAATTATATGGAAACGGTATATCTTTCTGTGCAACATGTGATGGATATTTTTATAAAAATAAAACAGTAGCTGTTATTGGTGGTAGTAATAGTGCTCTAGAAGAATCACTGCTTTTATGTAAAATAACAAAAAAAATATATCTTATACATAGAAAAAATAAATTCACTGCAGAAAATTTTTTAGTAAAAAAAATAAAAAATAAAATAAAAAAAAAACAAATAATATTATATAAAAATTATGTTATAACTAGTATAAAAAAAAAAAAAAATAAACTTAATAACATCAACATTACATGTAAAACAACAAAAAAGAAAATTAAACTTTTTATTAATGGATTATTTATAGCAATAGGATATACTCCTAATACTAAAATATTTAAAAAAAAAATTAATTTAAATAATAAAGGATATATAATAACAAATTATAAAAATAAATACCAAACAATGACAAATATTAATGGAGTATTTGCAGCAGGTGATGTAACAGATTCAAAATATAAACAAGCAATTATATCTTCATCTTCAGGATGTATAGCTGCTTTAGAAGCACAACAATATTTAGAAAAAAAAAAAAAATAAAAAAAATGATAAAAGAAAAAAATACTGAAATGTTAGGTACAGTAATAGAAACATTACCTAATACAATGTTCAAAGTTAAATTAGAAAATAATCACTGTATAATAGCTCATATATCAGGAAAAATGAGAAAAAATTATATAAGAATATTAACAGGAGATAAAGTAACAGTAGAAATCACTCCATACGATATAAATAAAGGAAGAATAATTTTTCGTAATAATAAATAAATATTTAATTAAATAATGTTAAATAAATTAATGTTTTTTAAAAAAAAAAAAACTAGAGAATTAGTATTACAAATAATTTATTCATTAATAAATAAAAATAAAAACATAAAATCTAAAATAAAAGAATTTAAACTAATTAATTCAAATATATTTAATAATATTGATATTAATTATCTATATGAAATATTAAATGGTATAACAAAAAATAAAAAAAAAATTATAAAAATAATTTATTTAAATTTAAATAAAAAAACCCAATATATAGGAAAAATAGATTTCATTATATTAAAAATTGCAACATACGAATTAAAAATAAGAAACAAATTACCATATAAAATAATAATTAATGAAAGTATAAAACTAGCTAAAAAATTTGGATCTAATAATAGTTATAAATTTATAAATAAAATATTAGATAATATATATCATAATAATAAATAATTATTTAAATAAAAATAAAAAACTTTTTTAAAAAAAATAAATTTTTTTAAAAAAAATAAAAATAATTTAAAATTTATTAATATTTAAATATATGTTAGTATTTTAAAAATAATATGTTTATATATAATTAATATATAAAAATAAAAAAAAACAATAAACAAATAAATTTATGTATTTATACAATACTATAATCACAGAACAAAATTATAATAATAAAGAAACATATGATATATATATTAAACTTTTACAAAATAGAATTATATTTCTTACGGGATATATTAATGATCAGTTATCTAACAATATTGTTGCACAATTATTATTTTTAGAATATAAAAACCATAAAAAAGATATATTTATATATATAAATTCTCCTGGAGGAATAATAACATCAGGAATGTCAATATATGACACTATGAAATTCATTAAACCTGAAATAAACACAGTTTGTATAGGACAAGCATGTTCTATGGCAGCATTATTATTATCATCAGGTAAAAAAAAAAAAAGATTTAGTTTACCTAATTCAAGAATTATGATACATCAACCTTTAGGTAGTTTCCAAGGTCAAGCTACAGATATAGATATACAAGCAAAAGAAATAAAAAAAATAAAAAAAAAAATAATTAATTTAATTTCATTAAATACCAATAAATCACCAGAAGAAATTAAAAAAGACACAGAAAGAGATAAATTCTTATCCCCAAAAGAAGCATTAAATTACGGAATAATAGATGAAATAATACATAAAAGAAGTTAATTTTTTATAAAAAAAAATATAAAAATGAACATTAATAATAAAGAAAAAATACATATAAATTGTTCTTTTTGTGGTAAAAACGAAAATTATGTAAATAAAATTATTACAGGTAAAAATGCATTTATATGTGATAAATGTATATTTTTATGTAGTAAAATCTTACAAAAAGAAAAAAATGAAACACTTGCAGATTTTAATATAAATAAAAATACACCTAAAACTATTAAAAAAGAAATTGATAAATATGTTATAGGTCATAATGAAACTAAAAAAATACTCTCAGTATCAATATATAATCATTATAAAATTATAAATAATATAATTAAAAAAAAAAGTAAATTACCTTTAAATAAATCAAATATACTCTTAATTGGTCCTACAGGATGTGGTAAAACTTTAATAGCACAAACAATAGCTAAAATAATTAAAGTTCCTATAATTATAGCAGATGCAACAACATTAACAGAAGCAGGATATGTGGGAGAAGATGTAGAAAATATAATATATAAATTATTACAAAAATGTAATTTTAATATCAAAAAAGCAGAATATGGTATTATATTTATAGATGAAATAGATAAAATAGCAAAAAAATCTGATAATATATCTATAACTAGAGATGTTTCTGGTGAAGGAGTACAACAATCCCTATTAAAAATTATTGAAGGTACAATTTCTTCAATACCAGAAAAAGGAGGTAGAAAACATCCAAATCAAGAATATATTCAAGTAAATACAAACAATATACTTTTTATTTGTAGTGGAACATTTAATGGAATAGAAAAAATAATAAAACAAAGAATAAACCAATGTTATGAAATTGGATTTAATTCAAATTTAAAAACAAAAACTCAAAAAAACAATATAGAAACAGAAGATTTAATAAAATTTGGATTAATACCAGAATTTATAAGTAGATTACCTATAATAACAAAATTAAATCCACTAAATAAAATTAAATTAAGAAAAATATTAACAGAACCTAAAAATTCAATAATAAAATATTATAAATTTCTATTCAAATTAGAAAATATAAAATTAAAATTTACAGAAAACGCATTAAATCAAATAGTAAAAAAAACAATTAAAAAACAAACAGGAGCAAGAGGTTTAAAAAATATTTTGGAAAAAACTTTAATCAATATTATGTATAAAACATTTTCAAAAAAAAAACCAATAAAAATAATTATAAATAAATCAGTTATAAATAAAAATAGTAAACCAAAAATTATTTATAACTAAAATAACTCATCTAAACTTATTTAAATAAAAGGGGAAAAATATGCATCAAGAAAGATCTCAAAAAAACATTGAGATCCCTGTATTACCATTAAGAGATGTAGTTGTATATCCTAATATGATTATACCTTTATTTATTGGACGTAAAAAATCTATTCTATGTTTAGAATTATCAATGAAACAAAATAAAAAAATTATATTAGTAGCACAAAAAAAACCTAACATAGATGAACCAAATATAAAAGATCTGTTTAAAATAGGAACTATATCATCTATATTACAAATGTTAAAACTACCAGATGGTACAGTAAAAATACTAATCGAAGGATTAGAAAGAGTTAAAATAATAGAAATTAAAGATAAAGGAAAATATTTTATAGCAAAAACAAAAAAAATCAAAACAATTGAAGTAAACAAAAAAGAAAAAAAAATACTTATTAAAAGTATATTAAATAGATTTGAATTATACATAAAATTAAATAAAAAAATACCAACAGAAGTATTAAATTCATTAAATAATATTAGTAATACTACAAAATTAACAGACACAATAGCCGCTCATATGCCGTTAAAACTTAAAGATAAACAACATATATTAGAATTATTTAATATAAACGAAAGATTAGAATTTATAATGGCAATGATAGAATCAGAAATTGATGTTTTAAAAATAGAAAAAAAAATTAGAAATAGAATTAAAAATCAAATGGAGAAAAGTCAAAAAGAATATTATTTAAATGAACAAATAAAAGCAATACAAAAAGAATTAAATAATATTAACAATATATCTAATGAATATGAATTAATAAAAAAAAAAATTAAATCTATTAAATTACCTAAAAAAGCTAAAAAAAAAATTACTATAGAATTAAAAAAATTTAAAATGATGTCGCCTTTATCTGCAGAAGCTGTTGTTTTAAGAAATTATATAGACTGAATACTACAAATTCCATGAAAACAAAAAACTAAAACAAAAAAAAATTTACATAACGCAAAACAAATTTTAGATAAAGATCATTATGGATTAGAACACGTTAAAGAAAGAATTTTAGAATACTTAGCAGTAAAAAATAGATCTAATAAAGTTAAAGGACCAATATTATGTTTTATTGGACCACCAGGTGTAGGTAAAACATCACTTGGAAAATCTATTTCAAGAGCTACAGGAAGAAAGTTTATAAGAATATCTTTAGGTGGAATTAGAGATGAAGCAGAAATAAGAGGTCATAGAAGAACTTACATAGGATCAATGCCAGGAAAAATAATACAAAAAATATCTAAAATTAAAGTAAATAACCCATTATTTTTATTAGATGAAATAGATAAAATGTCTACAGATATGAGAGGTGATCCTGCATCAGCTTTGTTAGAAGTATTAGATCCTGAACAAAATAATAATTTTAATGATCACTATATAGAAATAGATTATGATTTATCTAACATAATGTTCATAGCTACTGCAAATTCTATTAATAATATTCCTATACCATTATTAGATAGAATGGAAATTATAAAACTAATAGGTTATACAGAAGATGAAAAATTTTATATTACTAAAAAATATTTAATTCCTAAACAAATCAAAAATCATTTTTTAAACAAAAATGAATTAAAAATTAATAAAAAAGTAATTCAAGAAATAATAAGATATTACACCAGAGAACCAGGAGTAAGAGGATTAGAAAGAGAAATATCTAAAATATGTAGAAAATCAGTTAAAAAAATGGAATTAAATAAAAACAAAAAAACCATAAAAATAAATATTAAAAATATTAAGAAATACATAGGTATAAGAAAATATAGTTTCGAAAAAGCACAAAAAACAAATAAAATTGGAAAAGTAACAGGATTAGCTTGAACTGAAACAGGAGGAGAACTTCTTACTATAGAATCTATATGTATTCCTGGAAAAGGAAAATTAACATATACTGGTTCTTTAGGAGAAATAATGCAAGAATCTATACAAATTGCTTTAACTGTAGTAAGATCACTATCAAAAAAACTAAAAATAAAAAATAATTTTTATATTAAAAAAGACATACATGTACATGTACCAGAAGGATCAACTCCAAAAGATGGTCCAAGTGCAGGTATTACTGTATGTACATCATTAGTATCTTCATTAACAAATAATCCAGTAAAATCTAATATAGCTATGACAGGAGAAATAACACTTCATGGACAAATATTACCTATAGGTGGTTTAAAAGAGAAATTATTAGCTGCATTAAGAGCAGGAATTAAAAAAGTTATAATTCCATACGGAAATAAAATAAATTTAGAAGAAATACCTAAAAATATAATCAAAAAAATTAAAATATACAATATAAAAAATATTAAAGACGTCTTAAATATATCTCTTAAAAATAATCCTTTTCTATAAAAATATAATTTAATCACGCTCTACAGGATTTGAACCTGTGACCTACAGCTTAGAAGGCTGTTGCTCTATCCATCTGAGCTAAGAGCGTATAATAAAATTATACTAACATTAATATATTTAAAATTCAATTATAAAAATGACAGAAAAAAAAAAATTATATGGATATTCATATTTAAAAAAAACAAAAATAAAAATTAAAAAAAAAATAATCGATATATATAAAAAATATAAAAAAAAACCATTAATTAAAATTATAAATATAGGAAATAACATTTCTTCAAATATATATATAAAAAATAAATGTTATCATTTAAACGATGTAGGAATTAAATACAAAATAATAAATTTTTCAAAAAACACAAAAGAAAAAAAAATAATTAAATATATTAAATTAATAAATTATGAAAAAAAAGTTCATTGTATTTTAATACAATTACCTTTACCTAAACATTTAAATACAAATAAAATCATTAATAAAATATCACCTAATAAAGACGTTGATGGACTAAATTCCTGTAATGTAGGAAAATTATCCCAAGGAAATCCATGTATTAGACCATGCACATCATTTGGGGTAATTAAATTACTTAAATTTTATAATATTAATATAAAAGGATTAAACACTCTTATTATAGGTTCATCAAATTTAGTTGGTAAACCAATGAGTATGGAATTAATTAATTATGGATGTACAGTAACATTAACAAATAGTAGAACAAAAAATATAAAAAAATACATTAAAAATGCAGATTTATTAATTAGTGCTATAGGTAAATATAATATATACCCAACATCTTGAATTAAAAAAAACTCTATAGTTATAGACATAGGTATAAATAAAAACCATAAAGGAATTATAACAGGAGATATAAATATAAATTCAGTAATTAAAAAAATAAAATATATAACTCCTACACCTGGAGGAATAGGTCCAATGACAATAGCGATATTAATTAAAAATATCTTTTATATATATCAAAAAAAATTTACTAATATTAATTAATTAATATATCATTCTGTTATATAATTTTCTTTATCTTTTAAATTAACATTTAATTTAAATAACTTATTACGCAAAGCATCTGCTGTTTTTCAATCTTTTTTTCGACGTGCTAAATTTCTTAATTTAACTAAAAAATTAATTTTATCTATTAAATAAAGTTTATTTTTATTAACTAAAAAATAATTATTAAAATAATTACTAGGTGTATCTTCCAATAAACCAATTAAATTAGCTAAATTACGCATTTTAATAGCTAATTTATTTGATAATAAAAATTTTTTATTTTTAATTTTATTAATTTCATTTAACATATCAAATAATAATACATATATACCTGAAATATTAAAATCATCATTTATAAATTTATAAAAAATATCATCAAATTCTTTTAAAGATAATAAATCTTTATAAGACAAAGTAAGATTTAAATTAAAATTCACAAAAACAGAATAAAATTTATTTAAACATAATTTATATTTCTCTAATTTATTTATATCAAAAAATAAATTTTTCCTATAATGTTTAGACATAAAAAAAAATTTAATCACATCACTATGATATATTTTTAATAAATTACTAATCAAAAAAGTATTCTCATGAGATTTAGATAATTTACCTATACTATTAATAACCATACCAGTATGCATTCAATAATTAGGTAAACATTCTTTACCAAATAAACATCTCGATTGAATTATTTCATTTTCATGATGAGGAAATTTTAAATCTAAACCACCTCCATGTATATCTATACTATTAAATAAAAACTTATTACTAATAGTTGAACATCCTATATGCCAACCAGGTCTACCAAAACCTCACGGAGACTTTCATCCTATAAAATCATTATCGTTATTTAATTTTCATAAAACAAAATTCTTTTTATATAAACAATTTTTATTTAAATTTAAAAAAATATTTCCATAATTATAATTATTTTTAATTGAAAATATAACATCACCACTTAAAGAAATATATGCAAATTTATTTTTCAATAAAAATAAAATATTTTCAATAATTAATTTAATATAATTACTAATTCTAGGTTCATAATTAGGTTTTTTGAATCCCAAAGAATTAAAATCATTTCACATAGAATTAATCATATGAATTAAAAAATCATCAACAGATACATTACTTTTATTAGCTTTTTTAACTAAAAAATCATCAATATCTGTAATATTACGTATATATCTACATTTATAACCCAAATGAATTAAATACTTTAATAAAATATCAAAAAAATAAAAAGTACGACCATGTCCTAAATGACAATAATCAGATACTGTAACACCACAAACATAAATATTAACTTTATTATTTACAATACTTTTAAATAATTCTTTTTTATTAGTTAAAGTATTAAAAATTCTCAACATATAAAAATTTATACAATTATAAATTAATGGTATATAATAATTTTAAAATAATATTATTAAATAAAATTTTCAACTAATAATATCAATTAAACAATAATATCAATATAAATTCTAATTTTTAATTTTTCAAAAAAAATTATGATTAAATACATAATTAACATATTTAATAAAACATTTAAAAAAAAAAAAAAAAAATTTATAAAAGAAACAAAAAAATATATATATAAAATAATATTACTATTAATAATATTAAAATTAGGAATATCAATTTTTATATCTTTATTGCTAAACTTAATTAAACTAATATTAATTAAAATTAATATTAATAATAATATATATATAAATATAATTACATATATTTTAATATTATTAATATTAATAATAATTTATTTTACAAAAATAAAACATAAACACAAAAAAAAAAAAAAAAAAAAAAAACATAAAAAATATAAAAAAAAAACCAAACCAAAACCAAACAATATTATTAATAACATTAATTATTATTCCATTAATAATTAAAAAGAAAAAACATATTTATAAAATATATAAACATATATTAAAGTAATTTTTTTTTTAAAAAAAAATATTTTTAAGCTGGATTCTGTTAATATTATTTAACTAAACAATATTAAATAATCATTAATCTAGATTAATAATTACTTATTAACTCAAGCGGTATACCATGAAATAAAAATATATGTATAGACTATACATCATTAATGTAGTTTTATAAAACAAAAACTAAATATTTTTATTATCAAATTTTACCTTGCTCCAAATGGAGTTTACACATACATTATATTACTATAATGTATAGTATGCTTTTACCATACTTTTTCACCCTTACCTTTTTACATAAAATAAAAGGCGGTTATTTTCTGTTGCACTTTTCATAAAAATATACTTTTTTCCAGATTTTATCTGGCATTTTGTCCTATGGAGTCCAGACTTTCCTCTATAATATAAAATTTATAGCGATTATTAAAATAAAATTTTAAAATAAAATTACTTAATTACATTTTAAATAAGGATTATTAATTTCTTTAAATTTTAAAAAAATTTTAAATCCCTTAATTTTTAATTCACTAATATAAAAATTAATTAAATATTTTTTATATGAATAATTTATTAAATTAATTTTAGTACCATGTATAATTATTGTTAAAGGATTATATCCACCTATATGGGCATATTTTAACTTAAATATATTTTTTAAATTATTTTTTTCATAATAATTAAATATTGAGGTTTTCAATATTTTAGTTAATAAAGAACTATTAAAATTAAATAAAGATATTTTTTTATAAAAAACATAAATATTTTTAAATAAATTAATTATATATTTATAATATAATTTCGAAGCAGAAATAAAATAAATATCAATATATTTAATAAAATCATATTTTTTGGATAAAAAATTTTTATATTTTTTAGTACAAAAAGATCTAACAGTATCACATTTATTAAATATTAAAATTAAACATTTACCTTCCTTAAATAAAGAATTTAGTAAAAATAAATCATATTTAGAAATACCAATACTAATATCAATTATATATAAAATTATTTTAAAATCAAATATCTTTTTCAAAAAAATATTACTTTTAATAATTTTATCAAATTTCATTAAACCAGGTGAATCACTAATTAAATAATTCACATTATCAATATTAATATTATACATAATTAAATCTTTAGTAGTACCAGCAACTTTTGATACAATTGATCTATTATATTTAATAATTCTATTTAATAAAGTAGATTTACCTACATTTGGTTTACCTAAAATAACTACTTTAATAAAATCAATATTAACTTTTAAAGAAATATTTTTATATTTATTTAAAATAAAAGAATAATCACATAAATTTACACAAAAATTTAATACTTTCTTATAATAAAAAGAATATTTTTTAAATTTATTTAAAAAAAAAATATAATTTAAAAATTTTAAAATACTATTATTATCATAAATAGATATAGGATATAAAATATTTACACCAAGAGAAAAAAAATTAGATAAATAAAAATTTTTACATAAATCAACCTTAGATATTAATACTATAATTTTTTTACCCATTCTTAAAAAAAATTTAGACAAAAAAATATCATTAACAGTAACTCCAACAACACTATCAACCAATAAACATATTAAATCAACATTATTAATAACATAATAAAAATTCTGATATATAACAATTTCCTCTAATTTTAATCTAGAAATCTTGTTTTTTAAAAAATAATTTAAATTTAACAAACCACAAGTATCTATACAAATACAAAATTTTTTTTTAAAAAATAAAATTCCATAGTTAAAATCAAAAGTAAAATTAGAAATTTTATTAGCAAAAGCATAATTTGTATGTGTTAATTTATTAAATAAACTTGTCTTACCAACATTAGAAAAACCAATCAATGCAATAGTAAACATAAAAAAATAAAATTTAAAATTTTTAAAATTAAATTACAAATTAAAATAATAAACTCTTTAAAACTAACACAACATCTTTATAATTAATTATTTTTTGTTTATTATTATGCAAATCTTTAATAGTTATATAATTATTATTAATCTCATATTTATCAATAATAATTAATATGCGAGGTTTTAATATCATTATTTTAGATAATTTTTTACTTAATTTTTTACATCAAATATAATCATTATATATTTTAAAATCCCTTAAATTTGAATTCAAAATTTTTTCTAAAATCAAAATCCCTAAAATTTTTGATAAATAATTATAAGATGAAACTATATATATATCAATATAATGATTAAAATTTAATGTTTTATTATATTTTTTAAATAAAATAACTAATCTATCTATACCAATAGCAAATCCAACAGCAGGAATCGAAATATCATACAATAAATATGATAAATTATCATATCTTCCACCAGCACAAATAGTATTTTGACTACTTAAAGATTTATTTATAGTTCATTCAAAAACAAAATCATTATAATAATCTAAACCACGAACTAAATTATTATTAATTTTATAATATATATTTAATTTATCTAATTCTTTACACAAATTATTAAAATTTAAAACAGATTTTTTATTTATAAAATTAATTAATTTAGGAAAATCTTTTAAAATTAAACGTATATTTTTATTTTTACTATCTAATAACCTAAAAATATTTATTTTTTTATAACGTAAAAATAAATTATTATATTTATCTTTATGTTTAATTAAAAAATTATTAACAAAATCAATATATTTATTTCTATCTTCTAAAGTACCTATAGTATTAATTTCTAAGGTAACATGATTATCTATACCTAAAATTTTTCATAATCTTTTACTAATCAAAATTAATTCAATCTCTAAAAAAATATTCTTACTACCAAAAATTTCTATTCCCATTTGATTAAATTGACGTAATCTTCCTTTTTGAGGTCTTTCATGCCTAAACATAGGACCTACATATCATAATTTATTTAAAAATTTTTTCAAAAATAATCTGTTTTTTATATAAGTTTTTAAACAACAAATAGTTCCTTCAGGACGTAAACTTAATGATTCACCAATACAATCATTTAAAAAATACATTTCTTTAGAAACTAGATCATTATTTATATCTATAACTTTATTAAATAAATTACTGTTTTCAATAATAGGAAATCTAATTTCTTCAAAAGAATAATTTCACATTAATTTTTTAATTTTTTTTTCTATATATTGATATATATATATATCATTAGGCAAACATTCATGCATACCTCTAACAAAATTTATTTTAAAATCTCTCATAATATTATTTATTTAACAAAAAAGTAAAACTTAATTTTTAATTAATTAATATATTTTAAAAAATTAATTTAAAAACCAATTAAATATAATAAAAAACATTGATTTAATCAAAATACAAAAACTTATATAAGAAAATTCTTTATTTACATTTTCATAACAAATACTTTTTAATTTCCTATTATAATAAAAATTACAAAATTTATATTCATCTAAATATTTAAATAATTTTTTATCTTTAATACCTACTAAACGAGCATAAGAACGTATATATCCACAAAAAAAAACAGGAAGTATATCATCAGGCAATAAATTCTTTTCTATATTATCAATAACATCTAATTTAACACATAATTTATTCGCAATATATTGTTTACTTAAATTTAAAGATTTTCTAGCCCTTACCAAAACATCACCTAAAGAATCTATATTTTTACTATTCATATCTTTCTAAAAATTATTTTTAAAATATATAATATATTATACAATATTTTATATATTACCAGATAACTGACCACACGAAGCATTAATATCATAACCTCTAGTTCTTCTAATAAAAGAAAAAACACCATTATTAATAAGTATATTATGAAATTTTAAAATTCTATTTGAATCACTTTTAATATAATTCATATCATTATTTTTAATATTATTAAAAGGAATTAAATTTATTTTACTAGGTATATTTTTCAATAAATTTAATAATTCATATGCATTTTCTTCGTTATCATTAATATTATTTAACATAATATACTCAATATGTAATTTATTCCTATTAGATTTAGAAAACTTTAAATATAAAACCATTACTTTTAACAAAGAGTTTAAATCATAAACCATATTTATTGGCATAATTTTATTTCTTAATTCATTATTAGATGCATGCAAAGAAATAACTAAAATTATATCAATTAAATTAATTAATTTATATATATAAGGTACTATACCAGAAGTAGATAATATTATCTTTCTCTTAGAAATTCCTAAAAAATACGGATCTAACATATTTTTAATTGAAGAAATAACATTATTAAAATTTAATAAAGGTTCTCCCATTCCCATAAATACTATATTAGTCACAGGTTTAATATTATAAATACTTTTATGTATTAAACTAAAAATTAATAAAACTTGTCCAATAATTTCAGAAACATATAAATTACGTTTAAAACCATTTTTTCCTGTAGAACAAAAACTACAGTTCACACAACAACCAACCTGACTAGATATACATAAAGTACTTCTATTAATTTCAGGAATATAAACCGTTTCAATAAAATTACCATCATTTAATAAAAGCAACCATTTAATTACACCATCAACTGAATTATTTACTTTAATAATTTTAGGTAAACTTAATGTAAATAAATTTACTAACTTTATTCTTAAATCAAATTTAACATTTGACATTAATAAAAAATTAAAACAAAATTTTTTATATATTCAATCAATTATTTGATAAGCAACAAATTTTTTTTCACCAATACCACAAATAAAATTTTCAATCATATTTTTATCAAAATCTAATAAATTTTTCTTTTTCAAAATTATTCCTTAATTGATATAATTAACCAAAATATTAATTATTTAAAATAAAATAAAATGAATAAAAATATAATAGCTATAGATATGTCTACAGAATTATGTTCTATAGCAATAAAATATAAAAAAAAAATTTTTACAAAATACAAATTTAGTAAAAAACAAAATAGTAGATTTATTTTAATATTATTTAATAAAATCATTAAAAAACAAAATATTAAAATTAAAAAAATTAATATATTTATGTATAATAAAGGTCCTGGAAGTATAATAGGAACTAGATTATCATATAATATAGCTAAAATATTTAAATTTAAATATAAAAATATTAAAATTATTAAATTTAATAGCTTTCAAATAATAAAAGAAATGTATAATAAAAATGAAATTTTTTTTATTACTATATATAGTAACTTTTTAGACATTAAATTATATCAAGTTCATAAAAAAAAATCAAAACTTAAAATAATTAAAAATTTCAAAATATTTAAAAAAAAAATACTTATAATAAATAAAAAAAATATAATTTTAGTAAATAATTATCAATTTAAAAAAAAAATTATAAATTTAATACCAAATATCAATTGCAATAAAATTAAAATTATTTATCCTAAAGCAAAATATATGATATTAAAATATATAAAAAAAAATTATTTTAAATAACTACTTAAAATTTCTTTTTTATCTATTTTTTCTCATGAAAATATATTTCTACCAAAATGTCCATAAGTAGCTGTTTTTAAATATATTGGCTTAAGCAAATCTAATTTTTTTATTATACTACCAGGTCTCAAATCAAAATGATTTTTTATTATACTTTCTATTTTCACTAAAGAAATTTTTTCTGTACCAAAAGTATTAATCATAAATGATATAGGAAATGAAACTCCTATAGAATAGGAAACCTGTATCTCAATCTTATCAGCTAAACCAGCAGCAACAATATTTTTAGCTATATACCTAGCCATATATGCACCTGATCTATCAACTTTAGAAGGATCTTTACCTGAAAAAGCCCCACCTCCATGTCTAGCCATACCACCATAAGTATCTACTATAATCTTTCTACCTGTTAATCCACAATCACATAATGGTCCACCTATCAAAAATCTTCCTGTAGGATTTATAAAATATTTTGTATATTTATTTAATCATTCACTAGGTAAAACATAATATATAATTTCTTCCATAACAGCTTCTTTTAAATCTTTGTATTTAATATCATTACTATGATGAGTAGAAAAAATAACCGTATCTATACCAACAATATTATGTTTATCATAAATAAATGTAATTTGGCTTTTAGCATCAGGATATAATCAAGATAATTTTTTTGTTTTTCTTAATTTAGATTGTCTTTTAACTAAGTTATGTGAGTAAACTATAGGAGCAGGCATATAAACATCAGTTTCATTAGACGCATAACCAAACATTATTCCTTGATCACCAGCTCCTTGATTGCTTAAAAAATTACTTTTAATACCCAAGTCAATATCTAATGATTGTTTACTTATTAAATTTATTATAGAACAAGAATCAAAATTAAAACCCATTTTATGATCAATATAACCAATATTTCTTATAGTATTACGTATAATATTCTCAATATTTATATTAGCAAAAGTACTAATTTCTCCACCTACAATAACCATGTTAGATTTAACATATACTTCACAAGCAACTCTTGCATATTTATCTTTGATAATTAAAGCATCTAAAATAGCATCAGATATTTGATCAGCTACTTTATCTGGATGTCCCTCAGAAACAGATTCAGAAGTAAAATAACATAATTTCATTTTATATCTAATCTCCTAAACTTAATTTATAATTTAAATAAATAATATAAAAATATTTTTTAAAAATAACTTATTAACTTAGTATACATGATCAATAAAAATTTTTAAAAAACAAATGTTAAAAAATATGAAAAATAAATATTATAAAAAAAAAAAACAAATTAACAAAAAATATATTTACAAAGATAAAAAAGGAAATCTAAATATCAAAATTAAACAAGGAAAATATATAAATATAAAAAAAATAATAAAAAAAAAAAAAAAATTCCCTATTAAACTATGCTTTCCCCAAATAATAAAAAATAAAATTAACAAAATATATACATTATTTAACAAATACATAAAAAAATACAAATATAATGGAAAATACACATTAGTATATCCTATAAAAGTAAATCAAGAATCATACATTATAAAATATATTTTAGAAAAAAATAAACATCCTATTGGATTAGAATCAGGTTCTAAATCAGAATTAATGAATATAATAATAAATTCAAAAAAAAAAATTAATATATTATGTAACGGATACAAAGACAATCAATATATACATATAGCTTCATTAGCAGCAAATATAGGACATAAAATTTACTTAATAATAGAAAAAATAAATGAAATTAATATAATTAAAGATTATATACATAATAAAAATATTAAAATAGGTATTAGAATTAAATTAAATTCATTAGAAATAAACCAAAAAAAAAATAATTCACAAATAAAATTTGGTTTAACATCATCACAAATAATTGAATTAATCAATATATTAAAAAAATTAAAAATAAAAAATAAATTGTGTTTGCTTCATTGTCATATAGGTTCACAAATAAATGACATCAAATACATAAAAAACTCTTACAAAGAATTTATAAATATATACAAAGATATATATAAAATATTTAAAATAAACATAAAATATTTAGATTTCGGAGGTGGATTATCTGTAAATTATAACAACAAAATAATAAATCCAAATTACAATATTAAAAAATATATTTCATTGATAGTAAAATTAACTAATAAAATATGTAAAAAATATAATATTATAACACCTAATATAATTACTGAATCAGGTAGATATATTACATCACACCATTCAATTTTAATAACAAATATCATAAATATAGAAAACAATAAAATTAATAAAATTAAAAATATATTCAAAAACAAAAAAAAATATTCAAAAGAATTATTTAAAATATGAAAAAAATGAAATAAAATTAAAAATAAAAAAAAAATAAATAAAAAAAAATTAAATTATTTAATCAAAAAAATTAAATTAAAATTTAAAAAAGGAAAATATAATATCATTGAAAAATCTTGAATAGAAAAAATAAATCTTAATTTACTTATACTAATTAAAAAATATAAAATCTTTAAAAATAAAAATTTATTTAAAAATATTACATTATTTACCTCACATAAAATTCATGTAAATTTTTCATTATTTCAATCAATACCTGATGCATGAGGTATAAAACAGATATTTCCTATATACATAATAGGAAAATATCAAAATATAAAAAAAAATAATATTCATATATCAGATATAACTTGTGATGCAGATGGCACAATAAATAAATATATAAATAAAAACAAGATTAATAATGTATTAAAAATATCAAAGTATAAAATTAGTAAATCACAAAAAATAAGTTTCTTTATGATAGGATCATATCAAAATATATTAAGAAATATACACAACTTATTTGGTAATGTAGAAACATATACTATATTTTTATTAAAAAATAAAAAAATTAAAATTAAAAAAATAAACAAATATGATAACATTTTAAATATGTTAAAATATACAAATGTTAAAAAAAAAAAAATTCAAAAATTTATACATAAAAATAAAATATTTAAAAAAATTTTAAAATATAATACTTACTTAAGGTAATATGAATATTCAAAATGATCAATCATTAATATCAAATATATTTGGATTTATGAGATTTCCTATAATTATTAAAAATAAATATTCAATAAAAGATAATTTCGATTCTATAATTTTAGGAATACCTTGTGAAATAACTAGCACTGGAAAACCAGGGAGTAAATTAGCTCCTACAAACATAAGAACATCTTCAATTCATTTAACTTGAGAAAAATATAAATGACCATGAAAATTTTCACTTAAAAAATATCTAAATGTAATAGACGGTGGAGATTTAATTTATAAAACTGGTAATATAAAAAATTTAAATAAAATAATAAAATATAAAATTAATAATTTATTAAAATTAAATAAAAATATTATTATTATGGGTGGAGATCATTATATAACTTTACCTATATTAAAAGAATATAAAAAAAAATATAAAAATCTAGCCTTAATACATTTTGATGCACATACAGATACATACGATAATAATAATAAATTTGATCACGGATCAGTATTTTACCAATTATTTAAAAACAAAATAATTAAAAAAAAAAATACTATCCATATAGGAATAAGAACATATATAAATAACAAAAAAACACAAATTATATCATCAGATGATGTAAATAATAATTCAATCAACAAAATAATAGATAAAATAGAAAAAATAATACAAAAAAAACCAACTTATATATCTTTCGATATTGATTGTATAGATCCATCATATGCACCAGGAACTGGAACTCCAGTAATTGGAGGTATTACAACTAATAAAATATTACAAATAATTAGAAAATTTAAAAACATTAATATAATAGGATCAGATATAGTAGAAGTTTCACCAATATATGATAATAGTGATATAACATCATTAACAGCAGCAACAATAATATCAGAATTATTACATTTACAAGCATATAAAAAATACCAAATAAAAAATGAAAAAAAAACAAAACTCAATATTTAAATTAATTATAAAAGAAAAAAAAAGACAAGAAAAAAACATTAATTTAATTGCATCAGAAAACTATGTAAGCAAAAATATATTAAAATCACAAGGATCTATATTAACTAATAAATATGCAGAAGGATATTATAAAAAAAGATATTACGGTGGATGTAAATATATAGATAAAATAGAAAAAATAGCTATAAAAAGAGCAAAAAAGTTATTTAATGCTAATTACGTAAATGTACAACCACACTCAGGTTCACAAGCAAACTTCGCAGTATATAACGCTTTATTAAAACCAGGAGATATAATATTAGGAATGAAATTAAGTCATGGAGGACATTTAACACATGGATCAAAAATTAATATTTCAGGAAAGATATATAAATCAAAATTTTATGGTCTAAATAAAAAAGAAAAAATAGATTACAACGAGATAGAATATTTAACTAAAAAATACAAACCAAAAATAATAATTTCAGGATTTTCTTCTTATTCCAGAATATGTAATTGAAAAAAAATTAGAGATATAGCAAATAAGTACAATAGTTATCTAATAATAGATATATCTCATATATCAGGATTAGTAGCAGCTAAATTATATCCAAATCCTATAAAATTTGCACATATAGTAACATCTACAACTCACAAAACTTTAGCAGGACCTAGAGGTGGAATAATATTATCAAAATATAAAAATAAAAAATTACATAAAAAAATAAATAGCTCAGTATTTCCTGGAATACAAGGTGGACCATTAATGCATGTAATAGCTGCTAAAGCTATATGTTTCAAAGAAGCATTAAATAAAAAATTTCAAAAATACCAAAAACAAGTAATTAAAAATTCAATTTATATGGTAAAAGAATTTAAAAAACAAAAATTTAAAATCTTATCCAATAAAACAGAAACACATTTATTTGTAATAAACTTAAAAAATAAAAATATAACAGGCATAGAAGCAGAAAAAAAACTTGAATTAGCAAACATTATTGTAAATAAAAACTGTATACCAGATGATGAAAAAAATCCATTTATTACATCTGGAATAAGATTAGGAACACCCTCTATAACACGTAGAGGAATTAAAACTAAAACTTCTATTGTAATAGCTAAATTAATATGTAATATATTAAATAATATAGAAAACCAAGAATTAATTAATAATATTAAACACAAAGTCAAAAAAATATGTAAAACATTTCCTATAAAAAAAGGAATATCAAAATTTATTTAAATAAATTAAGATAAATTTTTAAAAAACCTTTTTAAATTATCAAAAAAACTTTTTGATTTAGGATTATTTTTTCTAATATTTTTTTTTAAACTTAAACCTAAATTGTAAACCATTTTTCTTTGATAATCATTTAAATTAACAGGAGTTTCTACAATAACTCTACATAATAAATCCCCATATATGTTATTTTTAATAAATTTAATACCTTTATTCTTAATCCTAAATAACCTACCAGTTTGCGTTTCAGATGGAATTTTAAATTTTATTTTTAAACCATTTAAAGTAGGTATTTCTATTTCACCTCCTAAAGCTGCCATAGAAAAATTTATAGGAATTTCGCAATATAAATTATTACCATCACGAGTAAAAATATCATGTTTTTTAATTTTTATTTTAATATATAAATCTCCAGGAGATAAACCATAATTTCCACAATTACCTTTACCGAGCAAACGAACACGATCATTATTATCTACACCTGCAGGTATTTTAACAAAAATATTTCTAAAAGATTTTTCAACACCAGATCCTCTACATATATAACATGCATCATTTATTATATAACATTCTCCATTACATGATGGACAAGTTTGTTGTATAGTAAAAAAACCTTGACGTGTTTGTAAATTACCACTACCTTTACATGTAGAACATACTTTTCTTTTAGTACCAACTCTACATCCTGTACCATGACATACACTACATTTTTGTGTAACACTATATCTTATCTCTTTAGATATACCTTTCAATACATCTTCTAAACTTAACTCCATAATATATGTAATATCAGATCCTTTATTAGAAGAACTTTTTTCTTTTTTTGAACCAAAAATATCTCCAAAAACATCTCCAAAAATATCACCAAAATCACCGCTAGATGTTACATCAAAATCAGAAGAAAAACCACTGTTATAACTTTCTTGTTGTTTAAAATTAGAATGACCATATTGGTCATACATAGATCGCTTATTTTTATCATTTAATACTTCATAAGCTTCTTTGATTTTCTTGAATTTTTCTTCACAAATTTTGTCACCTTTATTTCTATCAGGATGATACTTTATAGCTAATCTCTTATAAGCTTTTTTAATATCATGTTCGTCTGCAGTTTTAGAAATACCTAAAATATCATAATAATCTTTACCTAACATACAATTCCCATAAATCTAAATATATAAATTAATAATTATTTATTTTTCTTTTTATTATTAACTTCTTCACACTCTGCATCCAAAATATTATCATCTTTAGGTTTATCATTAAACTTGTTCTCAGAATTATTATTACTATTAACATTATTATAATTATTTTCAGAAGAAGTAAACTGAGATAATTTACTAGAAACCTTAATTACTTCTTGAATATTATTATCTATATCTATTTTATTTTCACCTTTAGTAGATTCTTCTAATTTATTTAAAGCAAATTCTATATCTTTTTTATCATTTTCAGGTACTTTATTTCCTAAAGAAGATATTTGTTTACGAGTGGTATGTATTAAATGATCAGCTTGATTACGAGATTGTATTAATTCTTCAAATTTACGATCATTTTCTGCATTCAACTCAGCATCACGAACCATCTTATTAATTTCAAATTCTTTTAAACCAGAAGAAGATTGAATAACTATTTTTTGTTCTTTACCAGTATTTTTATCTCTAGCAGATACATGTAATATTCCATCAGCATCAATATCAAAAGTAACCTCAATTTGAGGAACCCCCCTAGGAGCAGGTTGTATACCATCTAAATTAAATTGACCTAAAGATTTATTATCTACTGATCTTTTTCTTTCACCTTGTAAAACATGAACTGTAACAGCAGATTGATTATCTTCAGCAGTAGAAAAAACCTGACTATGTTTAGTAGGTATAGTGGTATTCTTTTTAATTAAAGGTGTCATAATTCCACCCATAGTTTCTATACCTAATGATAAAGGTGTTACATCTAATAATAATATATCTTTTACATCTCCAGATAATACTCCACCTTGAATAGCAGCACCTATTGCTACAGCCTCATCAGGATTAACATCCTTACGAGGATCTTTTCCAAAAAAATCAGACACTTTCTTTTGCACCATAGGCATTCTAGTTTGACCACCTACTAAAATAACATCATTAATTTTAGAAACATCTAATTTAGCATCCTTTAAAGCTATTTCAACAGGTTTAATAGATTTTATAATTAAATCTTCAACTAAAGATTCTAATTTAGCTCTAGTAAATTTTATATTTAAATGTTTAGGCCCAGTATTGTCTGCTGTTATATAAGGTAAATTTATTTCAGTTTGCTTAGATGAAGATAATTCAATCTTAGCCTTTTCAGAAGAATCTTTTAATCTCTGCATAGCTAAAGAATCACTAGATAAATCAATACCATAATCTTTCTTAAATTCAGAAACTAAAAAATTAATAATTCTATTATCAAAATCTTCTCCTCCCAAATGGGTATCACCATTTGTAGCTAAAACTTCAAAAGTTTTTTCCCCATCAATATCATCCATTTCAATTATAGAAATATCAAAAGTACCACCACCTAAATCATATACAGCAATCACACTATTATTTTTAGATTTATCTAAACCATAAGCTAAAGCAGCAGCTGTAGGTTCATTAATAATTCTCTTAACCTTTAAACCCGCAATTCTACCAGAATCTTTAGTAGCCTGTCTTTGAGTATCATTAAAATAAGCTGGAACAGTAATTACTGCCTCAGATATATTTTCACCTAAATAATCTTCCACAGTTTTCTTCATTTTTTTTAAAACTTCAGCAGAAATCTGAGGAGGCGCTATTTTTTTACCTTTAACATCAATTCAAGCATCACCATTTTCAGAAGAAACTATCTTATAAGGCATAATTCCAACATCTTTTTGAACTTCACTATCAATAAATTTACGTCCTATTAATCTTTTTATAGCAAAAAAAGTATTTTTAGGATTAGTAATAGCTTGACGTTTAGCAGGCTGACCAACTAAAACCTCATTATCTTTCGTATAAGCTATAACAGACGGAGTAGTACGATCTCCTTCAGAATTTTCTATTACTTTAACTTTATTACCATCCATAACAGCTACACACGAATTTGTAGTTCCCAAATCTATACCAATAATTTTACTCATTTTAAAACCCTCATTTATTAATTTAAAACAATACTACATATAAATAATATATGGATTAAAATGAAAATTTCAACCAATAAATACCAAAAAATATTATAAAATTATATAAACATTTATAAAAAAAATAATAAACAAAATAAATAAAATATATTTAATATATATAAAAATATTTATTTAAGTTATACTAAATTTAAATTAAAAAATAAAATTAAATCAAATAAAATACTATAATAAAATGAAAAAAAAAAATAATTACCAAAATACACTTAATTTACCAAAAATAAATTTTCCTATGAGAGCAAATTTAACTATTAATGAACCATTAATAATAAAAAAATGAAATAAAGAAAATTTATACAAAATAATAAGAAAAAATAATAAAAACAAAAAAAAATTTATAATCCATGATGGACCTCCATATGCAAATGGAAATATTCATTTAGGACATGCATATAATAAAATATTAAAAGATATAATTTTAAAATACAAAAATTTCATGAATCTAGACACACCATATATACCAGGATGGGATTGCCATGGATTACCTATAGAATTAAAAATAAAAAAAAAAAAAAACATAAAAAAAAATAAATTAGAAAATTTTAAAAAAAAATGTCATAAATATGTTATGACACAAATTAAAAACCAAAAAAAATCATTTATAAGATTAGGTATATCAGGTGATTGAAAAAATTACTATAAAACTATGGATTTTAAAGTTATAGCAAATACCATACGTACATTTAGAAAAATAATTAAATTAAAACTTATAGAAAGAAAAAAAAAACCAGTAAATTGATGTATAAACTGTAAATCTTCACTATCAGAAGCAGAAATTGAATATAAAAATAAAACATCAAATAGTATATATATATCATTTGAAATATATAAAAAAAAAAAATTTATATATAAAAATAAATTAGAATATGAAAAATATAGAAATCACAAAATAGAAATTATAGTGTGAACCACTACACCATGAACTATACCAGCAAATTGTGCTTTATCTATAAATCCAAAATTAACATATTTTTTAATTGAAACATTAAACAAAATTTTCATAATATCTAAAAATAGAATTAATATTTTTAAAAATAAAATTAATATAATAAATAAAATAAAATGAAAACAAATTAAAAATACAATATTTTTGCATCCAATAAGTAATAAAAAAACACCTATAATAATAGATAAAAACATTAAAAAAAACACCGGTACTGGAATTGTTCATATAGCTTCAAAACATGGAGAAGAAGATTACATCTTATCAAAAAAAAATAATATAAAAGGTATAAATGTAATAAATAAAAACGGAAGATATATAAATTATAAATATATAAAAAATATAAATAACTGTACCATTGAACAAGCAGAAAAATTAATTTTAAATACATTAAAAAAAAAAAATAAATTAATTTATCAAGATAAAATAATACATAAATATCCTTTTTGTTGAAGACATAAAAAACCTATAATATTACGAACAACATCACAATGATTTATAAATATAAATAAAAATAATTTTAAAAAAAAATTATTAAACTCAATTAAAAAAGTACAATGAATCCCATCATGGGGATATAAAAAAATTCAAAAAATGATTATAAATAGACCTAATTGGTGTATTTCAAGACAAAGAAAATGAGGAACACCAATAACTTTATTTATAAATAAAAATAATAAAACAACACACCCAAAAACTTTAAATTTTTTAAAAATATTATCAAATAAAATAGAAAAATATGGTCCTAATTATTGGGTTAATTTAAATAAAAAAAAATTTTTAGGAAAAGAATATAAAAAATACAAAAAAACATATGATGTTTTAGATATATGATTTGATTCAGGAGCAACATGTTTTACTATACTAAATAGTAAATTTAAAAAAAAAAAATACATAAATTTATATCTTGAAGGATCAGATCAATATAGAGGATGATTTATGTCATCATTAATAATTAATACAGCAATAAATAATACTGCTCCATATAAAAAAGTATTATCTCATGGATTTGTAGTAGATAATAAAGGTAAAAAAATGTCTAAATCTTTAAATAACTATATTGATCCACATCAAATAATAAACCAATTTGGAGCAGATATATTAAGATTATGAGTAGCATCAACAAAATATTCTAAAGAAATACACATATCAAATGAAATAATTTTAAGAGTTGTAGAATCATATAGAAAAATAAGAAATACAATTAAATTTTTAGTTTCTAATTTAGATAATTTTAATCCAGAAATAAATCAAATTAAAAAAAAAAATATGCTTCTTTTAGATAAATGAATAATTCATAAAACTAAAGAAACACAAAAAAAAATTATTCACTTATATAAAAAATTTAAATTTTATAAAGTAACTAAAAAAATTATTAAATTTTGTACATTCTATTTAAGTTCATTATATTTAGATATTATAAAAGATAGAAAATATACAATAAAAAAAACAACTACTCCTTATAATAGCGTTCAAACAACTATTTGAATGCTTTTAGAATCAATTATAAAATGAATTACCCCAATATTACCATTTACTTCAGAAGAAGTATGAAAATATATTCCTAGAAATAAACCTAAATATATATACCTAGAAACATGATTTAATAAACTATTTTATATTAAAAATATTAATAATATAAACATATTTAAAAAATTAATTATTATTAAAAATAAAATGAATAAAATAATAGAAAACCAAAAACAAAAGAAAATTATAAATTCATCTTTAGAAACTGAAATAACACTATATCTAGAAAAAAAATTTCTTAAAAAAATAAAAAAAATTAAATCAGAATTAAAATTTTTTTTTATAACATCAAAAGTAAATTTAAAAAAAATAAAAAAAAAAAATAAAAAAAATTTCTTTAAAATTATATGTAACAAACATAATGGAATAAAATGTAAAAGATGCTGACACTATGTAAATAAAATCGAACAAAATACAAAATATCCAAATATATGTAAAAGATGTTTAATAAATATAAATGGTAATGGAGAAAATAGAAAATATATATAAATAAATATTTTATATAAAAATTAACTTTAAATTATAAATATTATTTATTTTATTTATTTAAAAGTAATTTATAAAACAACGAAAAAAACATATTAAAAACAGGATTTCCAATTAAATTTAATAAAAAATAAAATAATATTGATATAGATAAAATAAAATAAAACATAAATACTTTTTTATCTAAACTTATATAATATAAATCAAAATTATTAAACATAAATCATTGATAAAACATAAACATATTAAAAAACACTAAAAAAATACAAGTAAATAAATAAATATTAAATGATAAACTATTAGGTATAGATATTGAAACCCCAGACATTACACCAGGTAATAAATAAATTATAGATCATAAACATGTACTAATAAAATTAGGTAATAAAATCTTATGAATAGGTATTGATAACATTCCAGATAAAAAAAACATAAAAGATCTAAAAAAACTTATAAATTTACCAAAAATAAAAAATAAAAAAGTATTTTTTTTAAAAAAAGAAAATATATTTTCAAAAGTAGAACTATATCTAAATAATCTTTTTTTAAAAACATGTAAATGTTCTTTAGAATTTTTTCCTAAATGATAAGATAATATATCTCCTAATGTACATCCAAAAATACCTAAAAAAAATAAAATATAAAAATTTAAATATTTTTTACCAACCAAAAATCCAGTAAAAAAAATTAAAAAACTACTAGGCATAAACAAACCTAATAAAAATAAAGATTCAAAAAAAGAAATCAAAAAAAATAAAAAATATGAAAAAACAACATGCTTAATAAGAAAGTTTAAAAAAATAATTTTAATATAATTAAAAATCGACATTTGATTAATCTAAATAATTTAAGTAAATAAAATAAATAAAATATGTTATATATATAATATAACATATTTACATTTTAAAAAAAATATTAATCAAAACATAAATGATTCTTATGATAAAAAAAAATGATAATCTAGGACAAAATTTCCTCACTAACAAAAATACAATAAAACAAATAATTAACTTAGTTAAACCTAAAAGTAAAGATTCCTTTTTAGAAATAGGAAGCGGAAAAGGTGAAATTACAAAAGAAATAATTAAATATAAAATAAGATTAATTACTCTAGAAATAGATAAAAATTTAATTGACATAGTAAAAAAAAAAATTAATAATGTTAATATTTTAAATAAAGATATATTGAAATTTAACTTCAGTAAATATTATAACAAAAAAAAAATAAGAATAATAGGTAATATACCATATTATATATCAAATAAAATACTTTTTAAATTAATCAAAAATATATCTTTTATTAAAGATATACACATAATGTTACAAAAAGAACTTGTAGAAACACTTACATCAAAACTAGGAGAAAAAAAATATTCTAAAAAAACTATAATAATAAATTATTTCTTTAAAATCAAAAAATTAATATATGTAAATAAAAAAAATTTTTTTCCTATCCCTAAAGTAGATTCAATATTTATAAAACTAAAACCTAATAATAAAAAATATAAATTAAAAAGTTATAAGAATTTTAAGCATATTTTAAATAATGCATTTAATAAAAAAAAAAAAAAAATCATTAACAATTTAAAACATATTCTAAATATAATACAAATTAAAAACGCAGGTATAAAACCCTATACTAGACCAAATAAAATTTCCATTAAAAAATACTGTATTTTATCTAATCTAATAAATAACAAATAATTATTTATTTATTAATTTAAATAGATTAGATTTATATCTAGAAGATTTATTAACATGTATAATATTCTTATTAGAATATTTATCCAGCATAGATTGTAATATACAAAAATATTGCAAAGCTGTTTTTTTTTTTTTTAAAAAAACAGCTAACTTTAGTTTTTTAATATATGTCTTTAAAATAGATTTTTTACTTCTATTCATTTTATTTCTTAATCTATTAATTAAAATTCTTTTTTTTGAAGATTTTTTATTAGCCATTTTGATTACACACTATTTAAAAATTAATTTTTATAAAAATTTTTATTAAAAAAATTTAATAAATTTAAAGTTGAATTATCTAAATTAATATTTTTATTTAACTTATTAAAATTACTTTTATTATTATATAAACATGGAATAATATAATTACAAAGTTTTTTCCCTAATTCTACACCTCATTGATCAAAACTACATATATTCAACATAATCCCTTGAGTAAATACCTTATGTTCATACATTGATATTAATACTCCTATAGTATAAGGAGTAATTTTTTTAATTAAAAAAGTATTACTCGGTCTATTACCTTTAAATTTTAAAAATTTTTTAAATTTACTATTACCACAAAATATATTTTTAGAAAAAATACTATCACCAAAAGCTAGTGCTTGTGTTTGGGAAAAAAAATTAGACATTAATTTTAAATGAGACTCATTTGAATTATTTTGATTTAATATTTCTGCAAAAAAATCACAAGGAATAATATAAGTTCCTTGATGTAATAACTGATAAAAAGAATGTTGAGATATAGTTCCTATTCCACCTCATATAATAGGAGAAGTATTATAATCAATAATATATTTTCCATTATTATCTATATATTTACCATTAGATTCCATAATTAATTGTTGTAAATAGTGGGACAAAAAATACAATTTTTCAGTATATGGTATTATACATCTAGTATTAAACTTAAAAAAATTTGTATACCAAACACTTAACATAGCTAATATAATTGGAATATTATTTTGATAATTATTTTTTAAAAAATGAATATCCATATCATGAGCGCCATCTAGTAATTTAATAAAATTTTCAAAACCTAAAGCTAATGAAATAATTAAACCAAAAGCAGAACAAAAAGAATATCTCCCTCCTACTCAATCATGAACTAAAAAAATATTATTTATATTTACACCAAATTTCACAGATTCATTAAAATTACTAGAAATTAAAATAAAATGATGATTTATAGAATTTTTTTTATTATTATAAAAATTTAATATTCAATCACGAGCAATTTTAGCATTGGATAATGTTTCTAAAGTAGTAAAAGTTTTAGAACATACTATAAAAATAGTATTCTCAGGAGAAATATTATTTATAACTTGAGTAATATCTAAACTATCTATATTAGATACAAAATAAAAATTAATTTTTTTATTTTTTTTATAATCACTAATAAGAGATTTTATAATCATACGAGGACCTATATCAGATCCACCAATTCCAATATTAACAATATTATAAATTTTTTTACCAGAATAACCTAATCAATCACCATTTAATATTTTTTTAGTAAATAATTTAATTTTATTTAAATTTACATCTATATCTTTCTTAATATCTATAAATGAACTATTATTCTTAACAAAAAAATTTTTTCTATCTCGAAGCAAAAAATTTAAAACCACTTTATTCTCAGTAAAATTTATTTTTTTTCCAAAAAACATAGATAAAATATATTTTTTAAAATTAATTTCATTTAAAAAATTAATAAATAATTTTATCGTATTCATATTAATAATATTCTTAGAATAATCAAATAAAATTTGATCTTTGAATAAAATAGAAAACTTATAAAATCTTCTTTTATCTTTATTAAATAAATCAAACATTTTAATATTTTTAATAAAAGAAAAATGACTTTTTATTTCTTTTCAACTTTTGAGTTTAACAGGATTTTTAAACATAAATACATAACCAATTTTACAAATAAATTTAATTACTTTACATATACATACATAATGTTTATTATTTAAAAATTAAATTAAAATAAAAAACAATAAAATAAATTAATAAAATTTTATAAATATGAAATCTAAAAAAAAAAAAAATAAAAAACATAATAAAAATAATAAAAATAACATATTTAGGAAAAGAATTAAAATTATATCAATAATACTATCTTTAGTATCAATATTAATTTTATATAAAATATATACATTACAAATAAAAAATTTTAAAAAATATTCAGATTTATCTAAAAAAAATTATACTAAATTAAGCACTATAATAGCACACAGAGGATTAATTTTCGATAGAAAAAATATTATTTTAGCTGAAAATAAATATTTATATAAACTCATCACAATTCCTAATAATATAAAAAATATTAAAAGTACTATTTTTTTTTTAAAAAAAATTAATTTTAATGAAAAAGATATAAATAATTTTAAAAAAAAAATAAACCAAAAACAAAATAATATATATATATTAAAAAACCAAGTATCTAAAAAAGAATTAAATATTTTAAATAAATATAAAAAATATTTACATGGAATATATATAATTAAACATTTTAAAAGACATTATTTATATGATAATGAAATTACACATGTTATAGGATACGCAAACCAAAATTATCATAATAATATTACAGGCAGATATGGTATAGAAAAATATTATAATAATATTTTAAAAGGAAAAAATGGTTATAAAAAAATTATCCTTAATAATATAGGAAAAACATTAAATATATCAATAATTAAACCACCAATACCAGGCAAAAATATAAACTTAACAATAAATATTAAATTACAAAAATTTATATTCAATTTACTTAAAAATAACATATCATCAGTAATAGTATCTAATCCTGATAATGGTGAAATATTATCTTTAGTATCAACACCAAGCTACAATATTAATTTATTTACACAAAAAATACCATATAAACAATATATCAAAATTATAAAAAACAAAAATCATTTATTAGTAAATAAAGTTATACAAGGTATATATCCTCCAGCTTCAACAATTAAACCCTATATCATGCTTGCTGCATTAAAAGAAAATATTGTAGACACAAATTATATAATATTTGATCCAGGATGGTGAAAAATAAACAATTCAAAAGAATTCTTTTACGATTGAAAAAAAAATGGTCATGGTTTGATAAATATTAAAAAATCAATAGAAGAATCATCAGATACATTTTATTATCAAATTGCATATAAAATGGGTATAAAAAAAATAATAAAATGAATTAAAAAATTTGGATATGGTCAAAAAACCAATATTGATTTACCAAATGAAAATAAAGGAATTATACCTGAAAAAATATATAAAACAAAAATAAAAAATAAAACATGGTTCATAGGAGATACTATATCTATAGGTATAGGACAAGGTTATTTTTCAGTTACACCAATACAAATACATAATTCACTATTAATATTTATTAATAAAGGCAAAAAAGTAAAATTACATTTATTAATGAAAGTAGATAATAAAAATATCAAAGAATATAAAAAAAAACAAATCATAAATATAAAACAAAAATACTGAAACTTAATCAAAGAAAGCATGTATGGAGTGGTACACTATAAAAACGGTACTGCATATAAAAATTTTTTAAATACCAAATATAAATTGGCCGCAAAGTCAGGTACAGCACAAGTATATTCATTAAAAAAATACAATAAAAAACAAATACAATATAATCTTAGAGATCATACTTTAATGAATACATTAATCCCTTATAAGAAACCTAAATTCGCAATAACAATTGTATTAGAACATGGAGGTAATGGTTTAAAAGTTGGAGATATAATGAGAAAAATTACCGATTATATATATAAAAATAAAGACTCAATATATTAAATATATTATTATGTTATATGAAAAAAATATTTAAAATAATAAACAATTTAGATTTTATAATATTTACATGTACAACAATCATATCTATATACAGCATCATAATAATTTATAGCGCTAAACAACAAAATATAAACATATTTCACAAAAAAATTATTCATATAATTATATGTTCATTAATTATGTTTATTTTATCAAAAATAAAATCTAAATTCTATAAAAAAAATTCTAATATATTTTATATAATATTTAATTTATTATTACTATTTGTATTAATTCATGGAAATATAAGTAAAGGAGCACAAAGATGAATTGATTTGAAAATAATTAAATTTCAACCATCTGAATTAGCAAAAATTATAATACCAATATCAATTGCATCTAAAATAAGCAACAGTTACCCTATAAAAAATAAACATGTATTATATTCTGTAATAATAATTATTATACCTACAATACTAACATATATACAACCAGATCTAGGAACATCAGTACTAATTTTAATATCTGGATTTACAGTACTTTTTTTAGGAGGAATAAATAAAAAACATATATTTATAATATCAGTAGCTATATCAATTATGATACCAATATTATGAAACTTTTTTTTATACGATTACCAAAAAAAAAGAATAATAAACTTAATCAATCATAATAATAAAACTAATCAAAATTATCATATAAATCAATCATTAATAGCTATAGGTTCAGGAGGATTATACGGTAAAGGAATATTATATGGTACTCAATCAACATTTAACTTTATACCTGAAAAACATACAGATTTCATATTTACCGTAATAGCAGAAGAAAATGGATTTATAGGAATATGCATTTTATTATTTATATATATATTATTAATAACTACGATAATAAAAAAATCAATCAAAATAAAAAATAACTTTTCAAAATTAATAGTATCTAATTACGCCATAATTATATATACATACATATGTATAAATATAGGAATGGTAACAGGAATATTTCCTATTGTTGGTATTACTTTACCTTTAATAAGCCATGGGGGATCGTCATTATTAAGTATAATGTCAATGTTAGGTATAATCATATCAATAACAAAAAAAAAAAAATAACATGAGCATCAAAAAAATAAAATGATATATTATCATCATATTTTTTATAAAAATAAATAATTTATATTCAAAAAATATAATCAATAAAATAAAAGCAAAATCTTTTATTTTAGTAGATTATAATTCAAAAAAAATATTAATACAAAAAAATTCAAACAAAAAATATCCACCAGCAAGTTTAACAAAAATCATGACAAGTTACATTCTTTCAGATACATTAAAATCAAAAAAAAAAAAAAAAAAAATATATATTAATATAAATAAAGAATCATGATATAAAAACAAAAAATTTAATCATTCTTCATTAATGTTCTTAAATAAAAATGAAAAAGTAAATATAAAAAAAATTAATAAAGGAATGATTATACAATCAGGTAATGATGCATGTGTAGCTATAGCTACATATATATCAAAAAATGAAAATCAATTTATTACATTAATGAATAAATATTCAAAAAATATTGGATTAGAAAATACTCAATTTAAAACAGTTCATGGATTAGACAATAATCAACAACATACAACATCAAAAGATTTAATTAAATTAAGTATGTTATTAATAAAACATTTTCCAAAAGAATATAAAATATATAAAGAAAAAAAATTTACATATAATAAAATAACTCAAAATAATAGAAATAATTTATTGTGAAATAAAAACATTTTAATAGATGGAATTAAAACAGGTCATACAGATAAATCAAAATACAATATAGCTGTATCTGCAATAAAAGGAAAAAGAAGACTTATATTAATTTTATTAGGAAATAATACAATAAAAGAAAGAAATAATAATAGTATTAAATTACTTAAATGAGGATTTAAAAAATACAAAACTTATCAAATAAATAAATATAATAAATATATTAAAAAAAAAACATTTTATAATATTAATAAAAATATATATATTACAAATATAAAAAAAAAAAAAATATATATAAAAATATTTAAAAATAATTTTTTTTTTTTTAAAAAAAATCAAATTATCGGTAAAATATTTTTTTTTATAAATAAAAAAAAAAATAAAAAAACATATTTTTTAACAAACTTTAAAAATAAAAATCAAAAAAATAAAATACATTTATTTAAAATATATCTATTAAAATTAAAAAATTTTTTTTGAAAACAAATAAAAAATGAAAATTAAAAAATTTAAAATTATAAAAATTAATAAAGTAATAGTTTCATTATCTGGAGGGGTAGATTCATCAGTAATAATATGAATATTAAAACAAATTGGATTTTATGTAGAATGTGTATTTATAAAATGTTGAGAAGAAGACGATAATAAATATTATTGTAACTCAAAAATTGATTTTGAAGATTCAAAAAAAATATGTAAATATTTAAATGTTAAACTACACAAAATTAACTTTTCATTAGAATATTGAAACAAAATATTTAAAATATTTATTTTAGAACAAAAAAAAAACAACACACCAAATCCAGATATTTTATGTAATAAAATAATAAAATTTAATTTATTATTAAAACTATCATTTAATATACTAAAAGCAAATTTTATAGCTACAGGACATTATGTAAGAAAAATAAAAAAAAAAAATAAATTTATGTTATTAAAAGGAATAGATCCTAAAAAAGATCAAAGCTATTTTTTATATAACTTAAAACAATGACAAATAAAAAAATGTATATTTCCATTAGGAAATTATTATAAAAATGAAATAAGAAAAATAGCAAAAAATTTAAAACTTATAAATTTTAAAAAAAAAGATTCTGTAGGCATATGTTTTATAGGTAAAAAAAAATATAAAATATTTATTAAAAAATATATAAAAAATAATCCTGGTAAAGTAATTAATATAAACAAAAAAACAATAGGATATCATAATGGTCTTTTTTATTATACTATAGGACAAAGAAAAAATATAAAAATCATAAAAAATAAATCTAAACTTCCATATTATGTAGTAAATAAAAATCACAAAACAAATGAATTAACCGTCGTTAAAGGTAATAAAAATAAATTATTATTTTCTATAGGATTATTTATTAAAAAAATACATTTTATACATATAAAAAAAAAATACAAAACTATAATATGTAATGTAAAAACTAGATATCAACAAAAAGAAATACCATGTAAAATTTTTATAAATAAAAAAATTAAAGTTATATTTAAAAAACCTATATTTGCAGTTACACCGGGACAATCAGCAGTATTTTATAAAAAAAATATATGTTTAGGAGGAGGTATAATATTTAAAAATATACCATTTAAAAAATATTAATAATAATAAGAGAAATCTGAAAATTTAGAATAAATAAAATTTAATTCATTTAATAAAATTAATCTATTTTTCATTTTATTTATATTACTAACATTAATTTTAACTTTATCAAGAAAATTTATAACTATTAAATTAGAAACAAAAAAACAATAAATCAATTTATAATAATTACTATTTAGATAGTAAAAAATTTTTTCTTTTAGTCATATAATATATCTATATAAATTTATTTCTTCTTTATATTTAAATAACAAAATATTTATATCTTTAAAATTTAAACTAAAAAAATCTTTATTTAATTTAAATAAAATATTTTTAATTCTTTTATTTAAATTTATAAAATAAATAAACCTTTTTTTATTAATAAAATAAGTAATCGTATCAATTCTATTTTTTAAATCTAAAATATTAAAAATATTTAATTTTAAAAAAGATAAAATAATAGTTTTATTATAACCTAATTTAATTAAAAAACTATTAAAACGCTTCATAATAAATTTAACTATTAACAATATACTAATATTAGATACTTTTTTATTAAATAAATAAACAGAATATTTAATAATTTTATATATATTTATATTAAATTTATTAAATAATATTAACTTAATAATTAATATTGATAATCGTCTTAATGCATAAGGATCATTTTTTTTTTTAATATAAATAAAATTATTTAAAATAGATATTCCTATTAACGTATCTAATTTATCTACTAAAGAAACTATATTACTATATAAATCGTTACTAATATAATCATCGGAAAAATTAGGATAATAATGAAATTTAATTATATTAGATATTTTATAAGAATAATTATCTAATTTAGAATAATTCATACCGATTATTCCTTTTAAATCATTAAATTCCTTACATAAAGAAGTAGCTAAATCACATTTAATTAATAATATAGAATAATATATAATATATTCTTCTATAGATAAATTACATAAATAAAAAATAATTTTTCTAGATAAGAATAACATTCTTTTTATCTTATCAAAATATGTTCCTAACTTATTATGAAATATAATATCTTTTAATTTAGGCAAATAACCTATTAAACCCAATTTTCTATCTTTTTTAAATAAATATTGAATAATAATTAAATCATATTCAATAACTTTTACATAATCAGATATAATTTTTTTAAAATTACAAAAATGTATATTAATATTACAAACTATAATAAAATAATTCAATAATTTAAATTTTTTGTTACAAACCGAAAAACAATTATATTTTTTGATAACATAACTTAACAAATTTTTCGGTAAACATAAAAATTCTTTATTAAATTTAGCTTTAAAAGCATAAGGTCATTCTAACATAAAGTTAATTCTATCTAAAAATTTTTCTTTATAATTTAAATTAAAATTATTAATTAAAATTAATTTATTTAATAAATTAATAATATAATTTTTACGATAACGATGATCTACAATAACCTTACCATAAATAAATAAATAATTAACATAATTTTTTGCATGATCTAAAAATATATTTTTAACATCAAAAAATCTATTTCCAAATAAAATATTTCTAGACTTAATACCAAAAATTCCAACATCTAAAATAATCGAATTATACATTACTACTAAATTATTTACTGGTCTAACAAAAGAATAATCATTAATACCTCATCTCATTAAACTATGTTTCTTAGATAAACTTAATATTGTATTGTGTAATATTTTATTTATAAAAAATTTTATATTTCTACGTATTATTTTTTTTTTTATAAAAAAAATTTTTGTATCTTTATTTTTAATACATGAAATTTTTTTACTATTATAATTAATATTTTTAATTCAATTAGATAATTTTTTTTTTATGTTTTTATCTTTACCAATAATAAATTTAGGACTATAAATTATATTAAATTTTTTACTTACAGTTTGTTTATAATTAATTTTATAAACTAAACACGCTATTCTTCTTAAAGTAATATAATATTTTATATTTAAAAATATAAATTTCTTTTTTTTTAATTCAATAGATAAACATTCTATAAAATCTTTACCTAATACATTTAAATTATTTATAGGTAATTCTTCAGTACCTATTTCAATTAATAAAGTACCATTTTTACACATTTAAATTTCCAAATTATTTTTTTTTTTTATTAAATAAATAAATTGTAGCTATTTTATAAAAAATATTTCTAATTTTTAAAATAAAATTTTGTCTTTCAATATTAGAAAAATAATTTAATGAATCTAATATATTAAAATAATATACTATTTTCAAACCTAATTTATACGATAAAAAAATTAAAGGGTTATCAAAAGATAATAATTTAAAAATTTCATATTCATATTTATTAATACAAGTTATTATAAAATCAACATCATAAACACTAAAATTATCAACAAAAATATTCTCTTCATTATTAATGAAAATATCTTTATATTTTAAATAACCATATTTATTTTTATCCCAAATTAAATCACATATATTTTTGATATTTTGCAAATAAAGAGCTAATCTTTCCAATCCATAAGTTATTTCACCCAAAACAGGTTTACAATTAAACCCTGCAATATTTTGAAAATAAGTAAATTGAGTTATTTCCATACCATTCAATAAAACCTCTCACCCTATTCCATAAGCCCCTAAAGTAGGGTTTTCTCAATTATCATCTATAAAACGCAAATCACAAGACAATAAATCAATACATAAATATTTTAAAGAATTTAAATATAAATCTTGTATGTTATCTAAAGTAGGTTTAACAATAACTTGATATTGATAATATTGTTTTAATTTATGATAAATAATTTTATATTTACCATCCATCGGTCTTCTACATAACTGTAAATAAGCACAAAAAATTCAATTTTTATTTAAAGAATTAAAAAAAGTAATAGGATGAAAAGTAGCCGCACCAACTTCAATATCTAACGACTGAATAATACTACAACCTAAATTTGATCAATATTCATTTAACTTAAATATTAATTTTTGTATAGTAAACATATATATTTAATTTTAAAAAATTATTTTAACATAAATTTAACTCTATTAGAATTTATAGAACACATTAAATTATAATTAATAGTATTAGAAAATTTAGCTACATCATCTATATGTAAATTCTCACCCCATAATTCAACTACATCTCCAATTTTAATATTATAAAAATTATCAAATAAATCCACAACCATCATATCCATAGATATATAACCTAAAATATTAGCTTTAAAAACGTTATTTATCAAAACATAATAAATATTGGATAACTGTCTAGGATAACCATCAGCATATCCACAAGCAACCACTCCAATAAATCTATTGATAGATGAAAAAAAACTATGATTATAGCCTATACTTTGACCTTTTTTAATTCTTCTAATACAAATAATTTTACTAATAAAATTCATAACTGGTTTAAAACCATATTTAGATATATCATTAAAATTACCAGTAGGAGAAACACCATATAATAATATTCCAATTCTTATTCAATTACTTTTAATATCATTAATACTATATATTAAACTAGAAGAACTAAATAAAGATATATTCTTAAATTTAAAATTAACTAATTTTTTATTAAAATATGTTTTCTTTTTCAAATAATATTTATTACCAAATTTAGCAAAATGAATAATTATAGAAATATTATTTATATTTTTGAAAGACTTAATTATATTTACAATATTTTCAATTTTATTCAAATCAAACCCTAACCTATTTAAATCATCATTAAATTTTAAATAAATATCAATTTTATTATCATAATTTATTTTTTTAAATAAATTTATTTGCCAATAACTATGTATTACAATAATAAAATTTCATTTAAAACATAATTTTAATTCTTCTAAATCAAAACATCCTTCCAATAATAAAATAGAATTTTTATAACCTAAATTACGTAAATATATAGCTTCTTCAATACTTAACACAGCAAATCCATCTATACTATACTTATATAGTATATTATATATATTCACAATACCATGCCCGTAAGCATTACTCTTAATTACTATTCATAATTTTTTATTTAAAGATAATTTACGTATTAATAAAAAATTATTTATTAAATTTCTAGTATTAATAACATTAAATATAGGTCTAACCATAATTATCAAAAAATTATATTCTTTTTATATTAATAAAATAAAAAAAATCTATTTAATAAACTTTTAAAAAACATTAATAATAATTTAAAACATTAATTAACTCAAAATATTTTGTAAAAACCTTAATAAAAACAAAAATATTCAATTTAATTTTAAATTAATATAAAATACCAAAATATTTAAAACATATATAAAATAATAAAAATTATCACTTACAACTATTATTACATATTAATTAATAAAAATTTAATATATTTTAATAAAAAATACTAAATATTAATAATTAATATATATATGTTATGTTATTTTTTAAATAATATATAAAAAATAATATATAATAAAAATTATACAAATACAAAATTATTTTTCACCTTTAATTAAAGAAATATATACCATAAGTGCTTTATCACCATTACGATATCCACATTTTAATATTCTAGTATATCCTCCATGAAAATTTTTATACCTAGGAACTAAAACATTAAATAATTTTTTAATTACTAATTTATTCCTTATACGATCAAATAATAATCTTTTACTAAAAAAATTATCTTGTAATGAAATACTAATAATACGCTCAATAAATCTTCTTAATTCTTTCGCTTTAGAAATCGTAGTTTTAATACATTCATAAGATATTAAAGAAATAATCATATTTCTAAACATAGATATTCTATGACTACTATTACGATTTAATTTTCTACCACGTTTATTATGACGCATAATAAATATATACCATACTTTATTTTTTTGAAAAATTATTTTTTTATTAAATTCATAGGAGGTCAATTTTTTAATTTCATACCCAACATTAAACCTTTAGAAAATAATATATTTTTTATTTCTGTTAAAGATTTTTTTCCTAAATTAGGAGTCTTTAATAATTCAACCTCTGTTTTTTGAACCAAATCTCCTATATAATGTATAGATTCAGCTTTTAAACAATTTGCAGATCTTACAGTTAACTCTAAATCATCAACAGATAACGACAATACAGGATCAAAAGATTCCTTTTTCTTTTTTACTTTTAAAAACTTTTTATCATTTAAATAAACTACAGAACTTAATTGATCAACTAAAATAGTAGCAGCTTTACGTACAGCAATATCTGGCTTAATAGTACCATTAGTTTCTATCTCAATAATTAATTTATCTAAATCAGTTTGTTGACCTACTCTAGTAGACTCAACCTTATAAGAAATACGCTCTATAGGAGAATATAACGCATCTATTAACAACTTACCAACTAATAAATTATCATTTTTTTTTTTAATATTATTAATTCTAGAAGATGCAGAAACATAACCTTTTCCCAATTGAACACGAATTTTCATATTAATATAAGAATTCACATCAGTTAAATTACATATTATATAATTAGGATCAGCTATATAAATATTTTGATCACACACTATATCTGAAGCAAAAACAGGACCTATACCTCTTTTCTTTAAATATAAAAAAGCTTCATCTTTATTATCATCTAATCTAACAAACAATCTTTTTAAATTCAAAATAATCTCTGTTATATCTTCCAAAACCCCATCTTGAAAACTATATTCATGTAATACATTTTTAATTTCAACTTCAGTAACAGCATATCCAGGTATACAAGATAATAAAATACGTCTCAAAGCATTCCCTAAAGTATAACCAAACCCTCTTTCTAAAGGTTCTAATGTAATTCTAGAACAATTTTTAGAAACATTAATAATATTCACTAATTTAGGTTTTAAAAAAATTATTTCAGAAAACATAAAATAATAAATAACCTCCATTTAAATTATTTAGAATAAAATTCTAAAATAAGATGTTCTTGAATATCAGCAAATAATAAATTACGATTAGGAATATATTTAAATATACCTTCCATTTTTTTAAAATCTACCTCTACTCATAAAGGTATCTCACGTTGTTTAAATAACTCTAAAGAATATTTAATACGATCTTGATTTTTAGCTCTATAACTAACTTTAATGACATCATTAGGATAAACTAAATAAGAAGGAATATTAACAACTTTATTATTCACAATAATTAATTTATGATTAACTAATTGACGAGATTCAGCTCTAGTAGAACCAAAACCCATTCTATAAACAACATTATCTAACCTTCTTTCTAAAAATTTTAATAAAATCTCTCCAGTATTACCTTTTAATCTAATAGATTTTTTATAATAATTTAAAAATTGTTTTTCCAAAACACCATAAATACGACGTATTTTTTGTTTAGCACGCAACTGTAAACCATAATCAGAAATCCTAGATTTTTTATAACCATGTTGGCCAGGTAAACGATCTATTCTACATTTTGATTCAATACTACGTAAATTAGATTTTAAAAATAAATCACTTCCTTCACGACGAGATAATTTTAATTTAGAACCTAAATATTTTGCCATAATAACCCTATAATATATTTTTTAAAAAAATTAAACATATTAAACACGTCTTCTTTTAGGAGGTCTACAACCATTATGAGGAACAGGTGTAATATCATTAATATCAGTAATATTAAAACCTGCTAAATTCAATGCTCTTATGCTAGACTCACGTCCAGGTCCTGGACCACTAACTACAACTTTTAAATTTTTAATACCATATACTTTAACAATTTCCGAACATTTTTCAGTAGCAATTTGCGCTGCAAAAGGTGTTGATTTCCTAGAACCTCTAAAACCCGAACCACCAGATGTAGATCAACCTAACACATTACCTTTAATATCAGTAATACTTATTATAGTATTATTAAACGAAGCATATATATGAGCTATACCATATACGATATTTTTTTTATTTTTCTTACGTTTTTTTTTAAAAATTTTAGACATAAAATATTATTACCACACAATTAATTTACTTTCTAAATTTATTAATTTTTCTACAAGTTTTAGAATTAGTTTTAGTTCTTTGACCTCTTACAGGTAAACTCTTACGGTGACGTAAACCTCTATAAGAATTTATATCCATTAACCTCTTAATATTTAACATTATTTCTCTACGCAAATCTCCTTCAATTAAAAACTCAGATACCTTATTACGTACTAATTCTAATTGATTAATATTCAAATTTTTTACTTTAATAAAATAATTAATCTTAAATAAATCACAAATTAATTTAGACCTAGATTTACCTATACCATATATATACATTAAAGAAAACAAAACACCTTTATTATCAGGTATATTAACCCCCGCAATTCTAATCATAAAATAAATCTCCAAAATTTAATTAAAATAACTAACCTTGACGTTGTTTATGTTTTGGATTATTTTTACAAATAACTCTCAAAACACCTTTACGCTTAACAATCTTACAAAAAAGACAAATTTTTCTTACAGAAGCTCTAACTTTCATATATTTAAAAACTATTTTTTTTTAACATATTCATATATCTATTAGACATCATTAAAGTCTGAATTTGAGATATTATTTCCATAATAACCACTATAACTATTAATAAAGAAGTACCACCAAAATGAAAAGGTAAACCAATAATTTCATACATAAAATCCGGTATAACACAAACTATACTCATATATAAAGAACTAAATAAAGTCAATCTTAATATAACTTTTTTAATATAAATAGAAGTTTTATATCCAGGACGTATACCTGTAATATATGCTCCGGATTTCTTTAAATTATTAGAAATATCTTTAGAATTATACATTAATAAAGTATAAAAAAAAGAAAAAAAAATAACTAAAAATGTATAAAAAAATAAATATAAAAAATTACCAGGTAAAATAAAATTTAAAAAATTAAATAAAAATTTACTACGAAAAATATTTTTTAATAAAACCAACACAACATACGGAAAAACCATAACACTTGAAGAAAAAATAGCTGGTATTATCCCAGACATATTAATTTTAAAAGGTAAATAAATATCATTAACAGAAAAAAAATATTTACTTCCAGGAAATTTATTTGTGGCATAATTTACTAATATTTTTCTTTGAGATATTTCAATAAAAACTATAAAATATATTACAAATAAAATCAAAGACAACATAATAAATATTTTATAATAAGAAAAGAAATTTAATTTAATTAAATAAATCAAATTTGATATAGAACTAGGTAAATTAGATATTATACTAATAAAAATAATAACAGATACACCATTTCCTATACCTTTATCTGTAATCTGCTCACCTAACCACATTAAAAAAACAGTACCTGTAATAATACTAAAAATAACTACTAAATAAAAACTCGAACTATTATTAAATAAAACAGCTTCTACTCCGTTTAAATTTTTAATTGATAAAGATATTAAAATAGCTTGTAAAAAAGACAAAAAAAAAGTTAAATAACGAATATATTGATTTATTTTATATTTACCTACAGATCCATCTTTTTTTAATTCTATAAAATATGGAAAAACAATAGTAAATAATTGTATTACTATAGAAGCCGAAATATAAGGTATTAATCCTAAAGAAAAAATAGATACATTAAACAAAGAACCACTAGAAAAAAGATTAAATATATTAATAAAACTATTATTATTAGTTTCTAATAAACTACCTAATAAATGTGAATTCAAACCAGGAATAGATATGTATGTACCAATACGAAAAACAAAAACAGAAAAAAACAAAAATAATAATCTACTTTTTAATTCTTTTAAACTATTGACAATAGTATTAAACGAAATTTTATTAATATTCATATACGATCATAAAAAAAAATAATTTATTTATTATTTAATAACTTAATTAACTTATATACTTTAGAAGACATTTTAATATTTTTATCATTAATATTAATATTAAAATTATTAAAATTTTTACTAAATATTATTTTAACAAATTTAGTATATAAAGGTATTATTTTTTTTTTTTTTAATAATTTTAAATTAATAATATCATTACTATCAAAACTATTTAAACTATATAAACGTAACTCAAAAATATTTTTAGACTTTTTTTTAAATCCAAACTTAGGAATTCTTCTATAAAACGGAGTTTGACCACCCTCAAAACATCTTCTAATTTTATATCCTGATCTTGATTTTTGACCTTTATGACCCCTACCACAAGTTTTACCTAAACCTGAACCAATACCTCTTCCTAAACGTTTACTTTTTTTAAAATTTTTACTAGAAAATAAACTATTTAACGATAACATTTTAAAACCCTTTAAAAAATAAAAATCTAATAATTACAACTAAAAATCATAATTTTTTAAAAAATAAATTTAACAAGAAAATATTTCTTTTAAAAATTTACCTCGTTTACGAGCTATATAAATAGGAGATTGCATAGTAGATAAAGCATTTATAGTAGCTTTAACAGTATTTATAGGATTATTTGAACCATAAGATTTAGCTAAAATATTTTTAATACCAGCAACTTCAAATATAAACTTCATAGACTTACCAGCAATTATTCCAGTACCATCACAAGCAGGTTTAATAAAAACTATAGTACTAGTATAACGACCTTTAATTTCATATCTTATTGAACCTCTTTTATTTAATAAAATATTAATCATATTTTTTTTAGATTTATCTATTGCTTTCTGTATAGCTAAAGGAACCTCTCTTGCTTTCCCATAACCATAACCAACTTTACCATCACCATTACCTACTACAGTTAATGCAGTAAATGAAAAAACCCTACCACCTTTAACTGTTTTAGAAACTCTATTAACATATATTAATTTTTCATATAAATCATTATTCATTTTATTCATAAAATTACCTTAAAACAACAAACCATATTTTCTAGCAGAATCAGCTAATATTTTAATCCTTCCATGATATTTAAAACCTGAACGATCAAAAACAACATTATATATACCTCTATTAATTGATCTTTCAGCTATAATCCTACCTATTTTTTTAGCAGCAATTTTATTCCCTGTAATACCATCTTTAAAAATAGATATTTTTTCTAAAGTTGATGCGTATACCAAAACATAAGAATTATTCTGTTTAAAACAAATTATTTGAGCATATATATGACATGAAGTTTTATGCACTACTAAACGAAATTTATTTGATTTTTTATATAAAAAACGACTTTTTCTACATCTACGTAAACGTATATTTTTTTTATTCATACAAAATTATTTACTTAATTTTTTTTTATGTTCTTTAATACGTACTATTTCATTAAAATAACGTATACCTTTACCTTTTTTATATTTTTCAGGAGGATGAAAAGATCTTATCTTTGCAGCAACTATTCCAACTAACTCTTTATCTCAACCTTTAACAATAATTTCATTTAAATTAGGACATGTTAATTCAATATTTAAAGGTATATTATATTTTATAACATACGAAAAACCTAAATTTAGAAATAAAATATTATTTTCAATATAAACTTTATAACCCACCCCAATAATTAATAATTTTTTTATAAAACCATACATTATACCAATAATTATATTATTAACTATAGAACGACATGTCCCAGCATGCATTCAATAATAATTAGTTTTATCAACTACATTGAAAAAAATTTTATTATCTAATAAAATAGGTTTAACACAATTATGAATTTTTTTTTTAATCTTTAAATTACCTTTCGTAAAAATAATAGTACTATCATTTACTTCAACAGAAATACCTTTAGGTATACATATTGGTTTTTTAGCAACACGAGACATAAATTATATCTCCAAATTTAAGATACATAACAAATAATTTCTCCACCAACATTTAAAACACGAGCTTTTTTGTCCGATAAAATACCTTTAGAAGTAGATATTATTGCAATACCTAATCCAGACATAACTAACGGCAAACTAATACAAGATTTATAAACCCGCAAACCAGGACGACTAACTCTTGTAATTTTAGATATAACAGGATTATTTAAAAAATATTTTAAAAAAATTATTATCTTTCTTTTATTACAATCATTTAAAAAACTATATTTTTTAATAAAACCTTCAATATAAAGAACATCCAAAATAGATTCTTTTAATTTAGAATAATATGTAAAAACTTTCTTTTTTTTTGATAATTGAGAATTTCTAATACAAGTTAACATATCACTTATAGGATCTTGCATACTCATAAAATATAATCCAATTTAATATTTAAAATTTGTTTATCAACTAGATTTTTTTAAACCTGGTATATCACCACGAACAGCAAATTCACGAAATTTAATTCTACTTAAACCAAATTTACGTAAATAAGCATGAGGTCTTCCAGTATATAAACATCTATTACGATGACGAACATAACTAGAATCCCTAGGTAAGGATTGCAACTTTATAATAGCTTTTCACCTTTCATTACTAGATGATTTACTATTAGAAATAATTTTCTTTAATTTATTTCTTAAAAAAAAATATTTTTTAATTAACAAAACCCTTTTTTTTTCACGAACCACTATAGATTTCTTTGTCATATAATATAAATTATTTATCAGAAAATGGAAAATAAAAATTAGACAATAAAGAAAAAGATTCTTTAATATTATATTTATTAGTAACTAAAGTAATATTCATTCCATGTAAATGAATTACTTTTTCATAATCAATTTCAGGAAATATCGTATTTTCTTTAATACCTATATTTAAATTAGCATATTTATCAAAAGATTTCTTAGAAAACCCTCTAAAATCTCTTATTCTAGGTATAGATATAAATATCAATTTATCTAAAAAATTTCACATCATTTTTTTTCTTAATGTAACTTTACAACCAATAGGAAAACCACTACGAATTTTAAAGTTAGCAATAGATTTTTTAGAATTTATAATAATAGGTTTCTGACCAGAAATTAATTTTAAATTTATAAATACATCATTTATTTTTTTTTTCTCTAAAGCAGAAAAATTTAAACTTACATTTAATATAATCTTAAGTAATTTAGGTACCTCCATAATAGAAGTATAATTAAATTCTTTAATTAATTTTTTAACTACAACATTTTTATATAAATTTAATAGCATACTCATATATTAAAATACCATTTTATTACGTTTTAAATAACGAACTTTTTTATTTTTATCCACCTTAAAACCTATTTTAGAGGTTTTATCTGTATTAACACAAAAATGACTAATATTAGAAATATCTATAAAAGATTCTTTACGAACTATACCTCCAGGTATATTTTTATTAGGTATAGATTTAACATGTTTATAAATTAAATTAATACCATTAATTATAACTTTATTATATTTATGATATATTTTTTTAATAAAACCTTTTTTTCCTTTATCTTTACCTGATATAACAATTACTTCATCATTGACACGAAATTTACAAGACATAATCAATCCATAATAAAAAATTATATTACTTCAGGAGCAAGTGATACAATTTTCATAAATTTTTCAGACTTTAATTCTCTAGTTACAGGACCAAAAATCCTTGTACCTATAGGTTGATCATTAGAATTATTTAGTAATACACATGAGTTATCATCAAATCTAATTATTGAACCATCAACCCTATGTAAACCAAATCTTGTCCTTACAATAATAGCTTTTAATACATCACCTTTATTTACTTTACTTCTAGAAATAACTTCTTTAACAACTATTTTAATTATATCATTAATATAAGCATATCTTCTATTGGTACCACCTAAAACCCTAATACACATAACAATTTTTGCTCCAGAATTATCTGCAACAAACAACAAAGATCTTTCTTGTATCATATAAATCCTATTAATTACATACTAGATTCTAATATTTTGTATAATTTTCAAGATTTTTTCTTTGAATAAGGGCTGCATTCTTTAATTTGTATTAAATCACCTATATTACATTTATTAAATTCATCATGAACATATATTTTAGATTTTCTCCTAATATATTTTCTATATATTTTATGTTTAATTAATCTAGTGACAGAAACCACTAAAGTTTTATTCATTTTATTACTTATAACATAACCAAAAAAACTTTTTTTTTTCATATACAATTATTTTTTTTTTTTAATACTGTTTAAAAAGGTTTTAATTCTAGCTATATCTTTTCTATAAAAAGATAACAAATGAGTCTCCTTAAGTTGATTTAAAGATAATTTAACTCTTAAATTAAAATATTCGTTTAATAAATTACACAATTTAAAATTTAATTTTTCAATACTTTCATTTTTCAAAAATTTATTATTAATCATAGTAGTAAATTTTTAATTACAAAAATTGTTTTAATAGATAATTTATCACCAGCCAATTTAAATACTTTCTTTGCTGAATTCTGATCGATACCATCAAGTTCATATAATATCTTACCAGGTTTAATAACTGCTACCCAATATTCTACATTACCTTTACCTTTACCCATACGAACTTCTAAAGGTTTTTTAGTAATAGGTTTATCAGGAAAAACTCTTATTCACATAGAACCTTGATTTTTTACTACACGAGTAATAACACGACGAGCAGACTCAATTTGTTTTGCAGAAATACTACCTCTAGTAATAGCTTTTAACCCAAAAGTACCGAATTTCAATTCAGTATCATTTGATATACCTCTATTACGTCCTTTCTGTACTTTTCTATATTTAGTTCTTTTAGGTTGTAACATAAATAACCTCCAAAAAATAAATTTCAAAATTATTTCTTATTATGTATTTTTTTAAAATATCTTTTGATACTTAAAATATTACTATTGTTTAATTTTATTGAATGAAATTTATCTAAAACTTCACTCTTAAAAACCCAAACTTTAATACCTATAACCCCATAATTTGTAAAAGCCTCTGTAAAACTATAATCAATATCCGCTCTCAAAGTATGTAAAGGTACTCTTCCTTCTTTATATCATTCTGTTCTAGCAATTTCTGTACCACCCAACCTGCCACTAATTTTAATCTTAATACCTTTCGCACCATAACGCATAGCATTATTAATAGCTCTTTTCATAACTCTTCTAAACATCACTCTTCTTTCTAATTGTATAGATATATTATCTGCTATTAATTTAGAATCTAATTCAGGTTTGCGAACCTCAAATATATTAATCTGAGATGAAACACCAGTAATTTCAGTTATATTTTTCCTCAAATTTTCAATATCACCACCTTTTTTACCTATTACAATTCCTGGTCTAGCAGTATATATTGTAATTCTTATACTTTTCTTTGCCGGCCTCTCTATTAATATTTTAGATATCAAAGCTTTAGATAATTTACTATATAAAAATTTTCTAACTTTATAATCACTTTTTAAATTAAAAGAAAAAGTTTTTTTATCTGCATATCAAATTGAATTTCATATTTTAGTAATTCCAAAACGAATTACATTAGGATTAACTTTTTGTCCCATATTATATTCCACTAAAATAATTTATTTTAAATCAGAAACAAATATATTAATATGACTAGTGCGTTTTAATATATAATTAACTCTACCTTTAGCCTTAGGCATAATACGTTTATTAGAAGAAGCACCATCTATATAAATTTTAGATATAATTAAGTTATTTCTATCCATTTTTTTATTATTACAAGCATTTGAAATAGCAGACACTAATACTTTTCTAATCAATAAAGACGCTTTCTTATTAAGAAAGCTCAATATATTCAAAGCTCAATCAACCCTCTTTCCCCTTATTAAATTAGCAACTAATCTTAGTTTTTGAGCAGAAGATTTAATATAACAACCTTTTGCAAAAGTTTCCATATAAATTACCTTTTAAATACTATTAATCTTTCTTGATTTTCTTATCAGCAGACAAATGACCTTTATAAGTCCTAGTAGGAGAAAACTCCCCCAATTTATGACCAATCATATCTTCAGTAATATATACTGGTATATGATACCTACCATTATGAACAGATATTGTTAAACCAACCATATTAGGTAATATGGTAGATCTTCTAGATCATGTACGTATAGGTTTTTTATCCTTTTGTATCAAAGCTTTTTCAACTTTCTTAAATAAATGAAAATCAATAAAAGGACCTTTTTTAAATGAACGGGACATAATTGATACCTATTAATTATTTACCTTTTAACAACAGATTTAATGATAAAAGAATCAGTACGTTTATTTCTTCTAGTTTTCTTACCTTTAGTTTTTTTTCCTCAAGGAGTAACAGGATGTTTACCAAAATTTCTACCTTCACCACCTCCATGGGGATGATCTATAGGATTCATAGCAGTACCACGAACAGTAGGTCTTATACCAAATCAACGAGAAATACCAGCTTTTCCATATACACTCAACATATGTTCAGAATTACCAACCTCACCTATTGTAGCTCTACATAAACAATTTACCTTTCTTATCTCACCAGATCGTAATCTCAAAACAACATCTTTATTTTCTTTAACCATTACTTGGGAATAAGAACCTGCAGATCTAGATAGTTGCCCCCCTTTACCTGGAACAATCTCTACATTATGTATAAAACTACCAATAGGTATATTATCTAAAATTAAACAATTACCAACATTAATAGAAGTATTTAACCCAGATAAAATATTATCTCCAATTTTTAAATCTTTAGGACAAATAATATATCTTCTCTCACCATCCTTATATAATATTAAAGCAATATATGATGATCTATTAGGATCATATTCTATACGCTCTACTTTTCCTAAAATATTATCTTTGTTTCTTTTAAAATCTATTAAACGATATTTTCTTTTATGCCCACCACCAATATGCCTAACAGTAATACGACCCAAATTATTACGACCACCAGTTTTATTATTTTTTTTTAATAAACGTGAATATGGTCTACCTTTATATAAATTTCTATTTACAATTTTAACTCTATGTCTACGACCAGGAGATGTTGGATTACATTTAATAACCACCATAAATATTAACCTACTCTAAACTATTTAAATAAATTATTTAAATTTAAATTCTGTTTTTTATTAAAAATAATATAAACTTTTTTTCAAGATTTACTATAAGTTACAACATTTTTCTTAATTTTCTTTTTACCCTTAACTATTAAAGTTCTTATTTTTTTAATTTTTAAATTAAATATTTTCTTTACAGAATAATATATATCTAATTTATTAATATTTTTATAAACTTTAAACACTAAAACATTGTTTTTTTTATATAAAAACTTAGACTTTTCAGTAAAATAAGGGCTTCTTAAAAAATTAAAATAATTAATTTTATTTTCCATTTAACAATTTTCTCTCCAAAATTTTAATAGATTCTAAAGTAAATAAAGTATTTTTATAATTTATTAAATCAATGATATTTATATTACATATACTACAAATATTAACATAAAATAAATTACGAGAAGCTAAAAATAATAATCTATCAATCTTTTTAACTATTATTAAAACATTTCTTAATTTCATTATATTTAATTTATCAACTAAACATCTAGTTTTTGGTAAATCTATATTAAAATCATTAACAACAAACAATCTAGATTCTTTTAATAATTTAGACAAAATACTTTTTAAAGCATGACGATACATTTTTCTATTAATTTTAACATTATATTTTTTATATTTCGATGCAAAAGTAACACCACCAGAACGTCATATAGGACTTTTCAAAGAACCTACTCTAGCCTTACCAGTACCTTTTTGTCTTCAAGGTTTTTTATTAGATCCACTAACCTCAGATCTTGATTTTTGGGATACACTACCTTTTCTACAATTAATTCGATAAGATTTAACAATTTGATGAACTAAAGAAACATTAAAATTAAAATTAAAAACTTTATCTGATAAAATTATCCTTTTATTAACATCTTTTAAAAAAACATCCATAAATAGATTCCATAAAAAATTAATTTTTAACTGATGATTTTACAAGTACAAAATTATCATTATAACCTGGTATAGCACCTTTAACTAACAAAATATTTTTATTTTGATAAATTTTCATAACCTTAAGACCTTGCACAGTAACTTTATCATTACCTAAATGACCAGACATTTTTTTACCTTTAAAAACTTTACCTGGAGTTTGGTTTTGACCTATAGAACCAGGTACTCTATGAGATAAAGAATTACCATGAGTACTATCTTGAGAACTAAAATTTCATCTTTTTATAGTACCACAAAAACCTTTACCTTTTGAAACACCTGTAATATCAAGTCTACTAATATTTTTGAATAAACTTAAACTTAAATTTTGTCCTACATTTAAATGTATATCCTTTAAATAAGGTATTTCTCATAACCCTATTCCTGGTTTAATATTTAATTTTTTAAAATAACCTAAATAAGATTTATTAAATTTATTTTTATTTTCATAATAAACAGTAATCTGAGTTAGATGTTTATCATTATCACCATTTTTAATACAAGTAATAATATTATCTCTAACCTCAATTACAGTAACAGGTATATATAAACCATTATCTAAAAAAATTCTAGTCATACCTATTTTTTTACCAACTAAAACAATCATATAATTAACCTAAACTAATCTGAACATCCACTCCAGAAGCTAAATTTAATTTCATTAACGCATCTACGGTTTTATCTGTAGGTTCAACAATATCAATTAAACGTTTATGAGTCCTAATTTCATATTGATCTCTTGCGTCTTTATCTACATGAGGAGATACTAAAATAGTATAACGTTCTATAGAAGTAGGTAAAGGTATTGGACCACAAACTTGAGCACCGGTTTTTTTCGCGGTCTCAACTATCTCTAACGTAGATATTTCTATCAAACGATGATCAAAAGACTTTAATTTAATACGAATTCTTTGATTTTCCATTTATAAACCTAAATAAATACTCATAAAAAATATATAATTAAGAAATAATCTTACTTACTATACCAGCACCAACTGTACGACCACCTTCTCTTATAGCAAAACGTAAACCCTCATCCATAGCAATAGGATAAAATAACTTAACTAAAATTTTAACATTATCACCTGGCATAACCATCTCAATACCTTTAGGTAACTTTATTGTACCAGTAACATCAGTAGTTCTAAAATAAAATTGAGGACGATAACCATTCAAAAAAGCAGTATGTCTTCCACCTTCTTCTTTAGATAATATATAAACTTCAGACTCAAAACTAATATAAGGATTTATAGTACCAGGTTTAGCTAATACCTGACCTCTCTCAATATCTTCTCTTTTTATACCTCTTAATAAAACCCCAACATTTTCTCCAGCCCTACCTTCATTAAGTAACTTACGAAACATTTCTATACCAGTACATATAGATTTTTTTGTTTCTCTGATACCCACTATTTCAATTTCCTCACCAATTTTTACTACACCTTTTTCAATTCTACCTGTAACAACAGTACCTCTACCAGATATAGAAAAAATATCCTCTATAGGAAGTAAAAATGGTTTATCCAAATCTCTTACAGGATCTGGAATATATTTATCTAAAACATCAGCTAAATCAAAAATTTTATCTTCTCATTTTTTCTCACCTTCTAAAGCTTTTAATGCAGAACCTCTAATTATAGGTGTTTTATTACCAGGAAATTCATATTGAGTTAATATATCTCTAATTTCCATTTCAACTAATTCCAATAACTCATCATCATCAACCATATCACATTTATTTAAAAAAACAATTATATAAGGCACACCAACCTGACGAGCTAATAATATATGTTCTCTAGTTTGAGGCATAGGACCATCAGTAGCAGCAACCACTAAAATAGCACCATCCATCTGAGCAGCACCTGTAATCATATTCTTAATATAATCAGCATGACCAGGACAATCTACATGAGCATAATGTCTAATTTTAGTATCATATTCAACATGAGATGTATTTATAGTAATACCCCTTGCTTTTTCTTCAGGAGCATTATCTATTTGATCAAACGCACATGGTTTACCACCATATTTTTTAGATAAAACTGTAGTAATAGCAGAAGTCAATGTAGTTTTACCATGATCAACATGACCTATTGTTCCTACATTTAAATGAATTTTAGAACGTTCAAATTTTTCTTTTGACATAAATAAAACCTTAATATAAATTATATAAAATTAAATAACTAACCACGTAAATCTATTATTTTTTTACAAATATAATCTGGAGTAACATTATATTTATAAAATTTCATAGAATATAAAGCACGTCCCTGCGTCTGAGATCTCAAATCCGTAGCATATCCAAACATTTCAGATAAAGGAACATAAGATTTAATTAATTTACCTAATTTAATATCATTAATCTCTTCTATAATACCTCTACGACGATTTAAATCTCCAACTACATCGCCCATATATCCTTCAGGAGTTTCTATTTCAACTTTCATAATAGGTTCTAATAGAGTTGGTTTAGATTTTAAAAAAGCATTTTTAAAAGCAATAGATGCCGCCATTTTAAATGCTATTTCAGAAGAATCCACATCATGATAAGAACCATAAAATAATCTAACCTTAACATTAATTACAGGATAACCAGCCAAAGGACCCGACTTTAATTGATCACGTATTCCTTTATCTACAGCAGGAATATATTCATTAGGTATAACACCTCCTTTAATATCGTTAACAAACAAATAACCATTATCAGATAAAGAATATTCATCTTTAGATAAAGGAAATAAATCTATAATAACATGACCATACTGCCCTCTACCTCCTGTTTGACGAATATATTTTCCTTCAATATTATTAATACTATTCAATATAGTTTCTCTATAAGCAACTTCAGGTTTACCTATATTACAATTAATATTAAATTCTCTTTTCATTCTATCAACAATAATTTCTAAATGTAATTCCCCCATACCAGATATTATTGTTTGATTCGATTCATTATCAAAAGAATATTTAAAAGAAGGATCCTCTTTAGATAATCTAGACAAAACAACACCCAACTTTTCTTGATCAACTTTGGTTTTAGGTTCTATAGCTATAGAAATTACAGGATCAGGAAAATCAATATTTTCCAAAATAATAGGATTATTAATATCACATAAAGTATCTCCAGTAACTACATCTTTTAAACCTATAGCAGCAGCTATATCTCCAGCAAAAACCTCTTTAATTTCATGTTTCTTATTTGCATGTATCTGTACAATACGACCTATACGCTCAATCTTATTTTTAGTAGAATTTAATATAACATCACCAGATTTAATATAACCAGAATAAACTCTTAAAAAAGTTAAATTACCAACAAAAGAATCATTAGTAACCTTAAAAGCCAAAGCCGAAAAACATTCATCATCTTTAATAAAACGCTTAGAAATTAAATTATTTGAATCTAAACCCTTAACAAAATATAAATCTTTTGGTGAAGGTAAATAATCTACTATCGAATCTAATAAAAATTGAATACCTTTATTTTTTAAAGCAGTACCACAAGTAACTAATAATACATTATTTTTTAAAACTTCATCTCTTAAAACTGATTTAATTTCACTTTCAGTAAACTTAACACCCTTAAAAAATTTATCCATTAAAATTTCAGAAGAATCAGCTACAAACTCAATAATTTTTTGATTCCAAATAACAGAATCTTCATAAAATTTATTAGATATATCATCTAATTTAAAATCCAAACCATTATTATCACCACTTCAAATTATAGATTTTAATTTTATTAAATCAATTACACCTGAAAAATCTCCTTCCGAACCAACAGGAATTTGTAAAGGTATAACTTTTACTTTAAATTTTTCTTCTAATTGATTAATAACATTAAAAAAATTTGCCCCAACTCTATCCATTTTATTTATAAATGCAATACGAGGAACATTATATTTATTAACTTGTTTTCAAACAGTTTCAGATTGAGGTTGTACCCCACCAACAGCACAATAAACCATTACAGCACCATCCAAAACTCTCATAGAACGCTCTACCTCTATTGTAAAATCTACATGTCCAGGAGTATCAATTATATTAATTCTATGAGATAAAAATTGATTAAACATACCACTTCAAAAAGCAGTAGTAGCAGCAGATGTTATAGTTATACCCCTTTCCTGTTCCTGTATCATTCAATCCATAGTAGCAGTACCATCATGTACTTCTCCTAATTTATAATTTACTCCTGTATAAAACAAAATACGCTCAGTTACTGTCGTTTTACCAGCATCAATATGAGCACTAATACCAATATTCCTATAACACGATATAGAAGTTACACGAGACATTTAATCCTCAAAATAATTTTTTTCTACAAAACACCTTAATATTTACCATCTATAATGAGCAAAAGCTTTATTAGATTCAGCAATACGATGTATTTCATCACGTCTTTTAATAGCTAATCCTTTCTTATTTATAGCATCTAATAATTCATCAGATAATTTTAAAAACATTTTTTTATTCAAAGATCTTTTTCTAGCAGATAATATTATTCAACGCATAGCTAAAGTATTACCTCTAGAAGGTCTAATTTCAATAGGTATTTGATATGTAGTACCACCTACTCTACGAGATTTAACTTCAACTATAGGTTTTACATTATTTATTGCTAATTTTAGTAAATCTAATTTATCTTTATTTAATTTAGATTCTAATAAATCCAAAGCAGTATATAAAATACATTCAGCAACAGATTTTTTACCATTAATCATTAATAAATTAATAAACTTAGATACTAATTCAGAATGAAATATTAAATCAGGAAATATCTTACGATTTCCTACTATACGACGACGTGGCATATACAAAAACCCTCATTTTAAAAAAATTAAGTACTATTTTTAACACCATATTTAGAACGAGAACTTTTCCTGCCTTTAACACCAGAACAATCCAAAGTTCCTCTAATAACATGATAACGAACACCAGGTAAATCTTTTACTCTACCACCTCTAATTAATACCACAGAATGTTCTTGTAAATTATGACCTTCACCAGGTATATAAGCAGTAACTTCAAAATTATTAGTTAAACGAACTCTACATACTTTACGTAAAGCAGAATTAGGTTTTTTTGGAGTAGTAGTGTATACTTTTATACATACTCCTCTCTTTTGAGGACAAGAACCTAAAGCAGGTACATTATTCTTAAAAAATTTACAAATACGAGATTTACGAACCAACTGATTAATAGTAGACATTACTCTTACCTTTATATAAAAAACAAAAAAACACTAAATTAAAATATAATTAAAATAATAACTTTAAATAAAACATACTTTTTAAATAAAAATCTAATTTATAAATATAAATCATCTTATTTTACTATATTTTATATATTTATACCAACAAATTATATTAATAACAAATTACCAAATAAATACTAATTAATATAAAAATAAATAAACTTATTACAAATAAATAATGTATAATCATTTATTATAGCGTGTTGACAGAAAGGTAATGTAGTGGACTGCAAATCCATATATCCCGGTTCAATTCCGGGACACGCTTAAAAATACCCGAGTGGTGGAACAGGTAGACACAAGGGACTTAAAATCCCTCGGTATTCAAAAACCGTGCGGGTTCGAATCCCGCCTTGGGTATACTTAAATAAAACTAATATGTCTATATTAAAAATATTAATTTATCCAAATAAAAAATTAAGAAAAAAAACAAAACCAATAACAATATTTGATAAAAATTTAGAAAAAAAAATCTCAAATATGTTTGAAACATTATATTATTATAATGGAATAGGTTTAGCAGCAACACAAGTAAATATTACCAAATCAATTATAGTAATAGATATAAATAAATCATTTAACAGTAAAATAATATTAATAAACCCTAAAATAATCAAAAAAAGAGGAAAAATTATAAGAAAAGAAGGATGTTTATCAATTCCAAATACCTTTTTCAAAATAGAAAGATCAAATCATTTAATTACAGAATTTTATAATACCAAAGGAAAAAAGAAAAAAATCATTTCAGAAGGATTGCTTTCTATATGTATTCAACACGAAATAGATCATATAAAAGGAAAACTATTTATTGATTATATTTAAAAACATAACTCATGAAAAAAAAAAGAAAATTAAAAATCTTATTTTTAGGAACACCAGAATTTGCAGCATTTCAATTAGAACAAATAATAAAAAATACAAAACATAAAGTAATAAGAATAATCACTAAAAAAGAAAAAAATAAAAAAATAAATCCTGTAAGTAAAATATCAAAAAAATATAAAATAAAAATATTAAAACCAACATCTATCCATGAATTAAAAAAAATAAAAAAAAAAATAATTCATTTAAACATAGATATAGCAATAACTATTGCTTATGGATTTTTGATACCAAAAACAATATTAAAAATACCTAAATTAGGATTTATAAATATACATGCATCATTATTACCAAAATGAAGAGGACCTGCACCAATACAAAGAGCTTTGTTATCTAAAGATAAAATTACAGGAATTACTATAATTAAAATGAATGAATTTATAGATTCAGGTGATATCATATATCAAAAAAAATGTAAAATTAAAAATCACGATACATACAAAACACTATATTCAAAATTAAAAAAAATAAGCACAAAAATACTTATTAAACTATTAAATAATTTAACGAAAAAAGAAATTAAAGAAACAAAACAAAATAACAAATATTCAACTTACGCTAAAAAAATTAAAAAAAATGAAGGACTTATAGATTGAAAAAAAAACCCTAAATATATAAAAAAACAAATAAAAGCTTTCTGTGAATGACCAAAAACTTTTTTTCATTACAAACAAAAAATATTCTTTATATGATCAATTAAAATATTACAAGATAAAATAAAAAAAAAACATAAACATGGTGAAATAATAAAATATAATAAAAAAGGAATTAAAGTATTTGTTAAAAATAAATACATACTAATAACAAAAATACAATTAAATAATCGTAAAAAAATGAAAATTTCAGAATTTATAAATTCAAATTTAAAATTATTTACTCCAGGAGAAATACTAACTAATTAAATAAAGAAAATTGTTTAAAAATTTCAAAAATTATTAAACCATTAGTAACAGAAACATTCAAAGAATTAATTTTTAAGATAGGTATTCTAAATAATACATTACATTTCTTTTTAAAAACATCATAAATCCCATTACTTTCAGAACCTAATATTAAAGCTATAGAATTATATTTGCTAAATTGAATATTTAAAATATTATTTTTAGCATAATTACAAGAACCAAATATAAAAAAATTATATTTGCGTAAAATATTAATTATATTAGAAATACTTACAACTTCAATGATAAAAATTTTATATATCGCACCATTAGAGACCTTATGAACAATATTATTATGTATAGAAACAGAATTATTTTTACTAACAATAATAACATTTACACCAAAAGCAACTGCAGTTCTAATACAAGAACCTAAATTATATGGATCATTAATTCTATCCAAAATCAAAAAAAAATGTTTATTTAATTTTTTAATTAAATTTAATAAATTATTTATATTGTTACGAAACAACAATCCTTTCTTTACTAAAGCTATAATACCTTGATGGTTTATATTCTTATTACCAATAATCTTTTTTAAAAAAATACTCTTTACTAAAACAAATGAAATTTTTTTTCTTAAAATAAGATCTTTTAATTTTAAAAATTTAACATCATCTCTTTTAGATAATAAAAAAATTTTATATATATATTTATAATTATATAAAATTAAATTTTTTACTGTATTAATACCATAATAATAATTAAACATATCTATTTAAAAATAAAACTTTTCATTATTAAATTTTAATTAAATACTTTTCAATAAAAGAATATTTACCTATAAAATATTTTCAATCTAATTTATTAACTAAAATATCAAAAAAAACATTTTTATCATCATAACTTCATTCATTTTTTATAAAATTTCTATTATACAAAAATTTTCTCAATTTAAAAGATAAACATCAAGGAATACAAATTCTATATTTTTTTTTATCTGAAAATAAATAGATATTTATTAATTTATATATATAATCTATACCAATTTTTTTCTTAGCAGAAATTCATATTCTATATGGTAAGTGACTAGAATTAAACTCTATCTTTGAATTATAACTTTTTAAAATATCTATTTTATTCATTACCTGAACTACAGGAATATGTTTAATATTAAAATTATTTAAAACTATATTAACAGTATTAATATAATCTTGAAAATATAAATTGGAAACATCTACTATATGTAAAATCAACTTAGATTTAACTATTTCATTAAATGTAGATTTAAAAGCATTAAATATATTTAATGGTAAATTTCTTATAAAACCTACTGTATCAGATAATAATACATCACAACTGAATTTATATTTTTTAATTTTTTTAATATAAGTATCTAATGTAGAAAAATAAATATCTTCAGATTTTAAATTTGAATAAGTTAATAAATTAAATAAAGTAGATTTTCCCGAATTAGTATATCCAACTAAAGATATTATAGGAACATTAAATCTATCTCTTAATTTATCGCTTTTATCTTTTTGTAAAGATATTTTACTTATATTAAAATTAATATTTTTAATTTTCTTTTTAATAATTCTTCTATCAATTTCAATTTGTTTTTCACCTGGTCCTGATATATATCTCATTCCACCTTTTTGACGTTCTAAATGACTTCATCTTCTTGTTAATCTAGTATTTAAATAATTTAAATACGCTAATTGAACTTTTAACTTACCATAATTAGTATAAGCTCTTTTTTTAAATATATTTAATATTATACTAGTTCTATTTAAAATAGAACATTTTAAAATTTTTTTTAAATTATTTTCTTGTGTACTTTTTAAAACCAAATTAATTAATATTCTAATTAAACTATATTTTTTAATAATACTAATTATATATTCTAATTTACCAATACCTAAATAATATTTTTTATTAGGGTACCTAACATGAATATTAATAAATTTACTTACTATAACTCCAGAAGATATAATTAATTTCTTAAATTCTTCTTTTTCTATATTATTAAATCTATTAGTATAAATAAATATTGCTAAATCTTTGTTTTTATATAACAAAATTAATAACCTTTAAATAAATTAATAATGTATTTTTTTACTAATAAAATTAAAAATCTTTTTAAAAATAATATCATAATTATTAGATACAACAATAAAAAAATTATTCCATTTTTTTAATCAAATTAATTGTTTTTTAATTAAATATATAGTACTATCTATACTACTTTTTATCATTTCATCATAAGAAATTTTATTATCCAAATATAATCACATTTGTTTATACCCAATACATTTCATAGAAGGTTTATCTATATCAAGATCATTACGACAATATAAAGAATATACTTCATCTTCAAAACCAGAAGATAACATTTTATAAAATCTATTTATAACATATTTAATTAATATATTTTTATCTTCAGGAAAAATAATAATTTTATAAATATCAAGATTCACATTAATTTTCTTTTTTTTTTTTAACTCAGATATTTTATTTTTAGTACTTAAATATATTTCTAAGTTTCTTATTACTCTATATCTATCATTAGGATGTATATTAACTGAACATAAATAATCAACATTCTTTAAAATATTAAAAACATAATTATTACCATATTTAATATATAAAGAATTAATATAATTTCTAATCCTAATATTAGATTTAGGTAACTTATATAATCCATTAAAAAAAACATTATAATACATCATAGCACCACCAACCATTAAAGGAATTTTTTTATTTATATATAAAATTTTATTAATTTCTTTTTGCGAATCAATAAAAAAATTATTTACTGAATACGTATCCTTAGGATCTAAAATATCTATTAATTTATGAGGAATTTTTTTTAATTCTTTTTTAGATGGCTTAGCAGTTCCTATATTTAAAGATTTATATATCAAACCAGAATCAACACTAATCAATTCTACAGGAAGCACTTCATGTAATTTCATGGCAACATAAGTTTTACCCACACCAGTAGGACCTAATATACAAAATACTTTAGATTTATTAATTTTTATATTCATATATCATCTATTGTAAATAATAATAAACTATCTAAACTAATTAAATAAAAAACTTTTTTATAAATTTTATAATTTACACAAATTCTATGAAACATAGATATTAAAATAATAGATTGACAATTATTAAATTTTTCAATATAAATCATATAACATGATAATCAATAAATTATTTTATTAAATAAAAAATAATGATTTTTAATTTTAAATAAAAAATTTACAAAAGACAAAAAAAATTTTTTTAAATCTACATTAATTCATTCAAAAGGAATAACTTTAACATAAATATATTTTTTTTTATAAATAATTTCTCATCCCAAAATACATAAAATATTTCTTATATAATCACTTATTAAAGTAACATTAATTTCTATTTTTAATAAATTAATTTTCTTTTTCTTAATTAAAAAAAAAAATTTTTTATTTATAATAAAAAACATTTTATAATAAAAAATATAAAACAAATCAGATAAAATAAAATATTTGTTATTAAACGAAAATAAAAAACGATTATTAATAAAACTAATAATATTACCAAATATATTTAAAAAATATTGAAAATAATCTATTTTATACAAAATATTACTATTCTTAGTATCATGACGTTTTTTATTTAACAAAATATTATTTTTAATAAAACTAAATTTATTTAAAGAAAAATTATTTCTAAAAAAAAATAATAAATCTTGATATATATTTTTAATTAAAATAGATGGATTTAAAAAATTTATTTTTCTTTTATCAGGACTAATATTAATATTTATATATTGATAATTAATATTAAAAAATAATACATAAGAAAAATTTAATTTTCTACCAAAATAATCAACAATAAATTTATTTATCACAAAAAAAAGTAAATTTGTATTAGAAATAATTCTTTTATTCAAAAAAATTAACTTTAAATTTTTATTACCTAAATTCAGAAAAAAATAACCTTTACATAAAAAAAATATATTATTTAAATCAATATAAAAAAAATCATAAAAAAAATTTTTTCCATATATTTCTAAAACACGATTTAATAAATTACTTTTAATATTATTTAATTTACCAAATTTTTTATATAATTTACCATCTTTATAAATAGTAAAACCCACTCCAATATTAGATAAAACAAAAAGATTAATAATACTTTTAATTAACAATCATTCATTTAAAGACATTAAACATATTTTTTTTTTTAAAAAACACAAATTAAAAAATAAATTTTTAACAACAACAATAGTTCCAATATTATGTGATATTGGATAAATATTAAAATTAAAAACATCATTTATATTATTAAATAATTTCCAACCAAAATACTGACTTTTAATTTTAGAAGAAATAATAAACTCAGATATAGAACTTATAGCAGATAATGCTTCACCTCTAAAACCAAAACTATTTAATTTACACAAATCATTAAAATAAAATATTTTACTAGTAGAAAACCTTCTAACACACAAAAATAAATCTTTTTCAATAATCCCAACACCATTATCACTAACTTTAATTAAATCTAAACCACAATTACAAATTTCAATTTTAATTTCACTAGAATAAGCATCTAAACTATTTTCAATTAATTCTTTAATCACTAAATAAGGTCTATTAACAAACTCTCCAACCGAAATTTTACTAATCGTTTCTTCAGGTAAAAATCTAATATTCATATTTAATTAATATTATTTATAATACAAATTTTCTTAATAAAATTACTTACACCTAAATATATATATTTAGCCATAATTTTCTGATATATATTATTAATTAATTTTTTTTCTTCAGATGGATTACTAATGTAACCTGTTTCTATTAACACAGAAGGAACATTAAACAATGTTAAAACAGTTAAATCACCATACTGAGGTATACTACTATGTAAAAATATAACTTTATTAAATTTATTTATTATTTCTGATGCTAAATAAAAATTCATTTTATATTTTTTTTTCTTAAATTTATCAATTCAATAATTAAGATAAAATTTATTATTAAAATTTAAAAAACTAATCTTATTTCAGTTATTTTCCAATTTATATTTATTTAAAGTAGACAATATTCAAACAGAAGCCCCTTCTATATACCTATCTTTAATAGAATTAACATGAATAGATAAAAATAAATTAGCATTTTTATTACGAGCAATAATTAAACGTTTCTTAAGAGAAATATATCTATCATCATTTCTAATTAAAAAAGCGTTAAATTTACCATAAGAATTTATTATATTTAATAACTTTTTTGATATAGTTAAAGTAATATCTTTTTCTTTAGACCCATAAAAACCAATAGCACCTGGATCTTGTCCTCCATGACCAGGATCTATAGCAATATTAAATTTACACAACCTATATCTTTTTTTATCAAATATTACTTTATCTTTATTATTTTTCTTTAAAAAAGAAAATATCTTTTTATTTTTTAAAATAATATTTTTTTTTTTATTATTCTTAAAAGATAAATAATTTTTATCAATAAAAATCTTTTCTTTTATATATATATTTTTTTTTTTACAAAAAAAATTATCTTTCTTAACTACAAAAGAAAAAGAAATACTACTAAAAAACAATATTATAAATAAAAAAAAAATTCATAATTTTAAAATCCCAATAAATTTAAAATTTTATTACCTAAATCAGTAAAAGACTTAATTAAAATAATTCTTTTAGAAACACCATATAAACTAAAAAAAAAATGTAAATCTGAAATAGGTAAAAAATCTATTACATTTTCAGATCATTCTATTAAAAATAAATTTTCATAATTAAAATATTCATGTAAATCAATATCATATAAATCATGTAAAGAATTTATCCTATAAAAATCAAAATGAAATATATCAAAATATTTACATTGATATTTATTTACTATAGTAAAACTGGGACTAGTTATATATCCATCAAATCCTAAAAATTTAATCAAATACTTACAAAAAAAAGATTTACCAACACCTAATCCACCATCAAAATACAAAAACAATGAATGGTATTTTTTTAAAAAGTAAGAAAATCTCTTAGCTAAATAAACAGTATCATTAATATTTTTAATATAAATTTTTACCTTTCTATTCATAAAACAAATTCAAAGCGGAAAACGAGACTCGAACTCGTGACCCCAACCTTGGCAAGGTTGTACTCTACCAACTGAGCTATTTCCGCAAAATAAAATAATAAAAACTATTTCCTGTTCACAAAAAAACCACGATAATAAATTAATTCACGAATAGAATGTTTTATATCTAATAAAGCACTATGCGCGGTCTTTTTATAAAATCTTAAAATATCGGGAAACCAACGTTTAAATAATTCTCTTAAAGAACTAACATCAATATATCTATAATGAAAATAAGATTCCAAATCAGGCATATACTTAAATAAAAACCTTCTATCTTGACCAACAGTACTACCACATATAGGAGAAAAACCCTTTGGAATTCATTTTTTTAAAAAATTTATAGTAAATAATTCAGCATCGAATTCACTAATTAAACTATTTTTAACTTTATTAATTAACCCAGTAGATTCATGAACCCTTAAATTTCAATCATCCATTGAATCCAAACATTTATCTTCTTGATAAACAACTATATTAGGACCTTCAGCAAGAATATTTAAGTTTTTATCAGTTACAATTGTAGCAATTTCTATTATTCTATTAATATCTGGATTTAAACCAGTCATTTCTAAATCAATTCAAATTAAATTATCATTATAACATTTACACATTATCTTAGTAACTTTATAGAATTAATAAAAACCGGTACGAACGGGACTCGAACCCGTGACCCCCAGCGTGACAGGCCGGTATTCTAACCAACTGAACTATCGCACCATAACTCCTGGCAACGTCTTACTCTCACATAGGAAAAACCCTATACTACCATCAGCGCTGTGACATTTCACTTCTGAGTTCGGAATGGATTCAGGTGGTTCTACCACGCTATTACCGCCAGGAAAAAAAACATTTTTAGGTTGTGAAGTTAAGTCTCACGGGTTATTAGTATTAGTTAGCTTAACATATCACTATGCTTACACACCTAACCTATCAACGTTATAGTCTTTAACGACCCTTCAGGAAAATATAATTTTCTGGGAAACCTAATCTTAGGGAAAGTTTCGTACTTATATGCTTTCAGTACTTATCTTTTCTGTACTTAGCTACCAGGCAATGCTATTGGCATAACAACCTGAACACCATAGGTACACCCACTCCGGTCCTCTCGTACTAGGAGCAGCTCCCTTCAAGTTTCCAACGCCTACGGCAGATAGGGACCGAACTGTCTCACGACGTTCTAAACCCAGCTCGCGTACCACTTTAAATGGCGAACAGCCATACCCTTGGGACCGACTACAGCCCCAGGATGTGATGAGCCGACATCGAGGTGCCAAACACCGCCGTCGATATGAACTCTTGGGCGATATCAGCCTGTTATCCCCGGAGTACCTTTTATCCGTTGAGCGATGGCCTTTCCACACAGAACCACCGGATCACTAAGACCTGCTTTCGCATCTGCTCGCGCCGTCACGCTCGCAGTTAAGCCAGCTTATGCCTTTGCACTAATATTACGATTTCCGACCGTAATTAGCTGACCTTTGTACTCCTCCGTTACTCTTTAGGAGGAGACCGCCCCAGTCAAACTACCCACCAGACATTGTCTTGATTCCGGATAACGGAATTCAATTAGAATAATAAATATTAAAGGGTGGTATTTCAAGGACAACTCCACTAATACTAGCGCATTAGCTTCAAAGTTTCCCACCTATCCTACACATCAACATCCAATATTCAATATCAAGCTATAGTAAAGGTTCACGGGGTCTTTCCGTCTTGCCGCAGGTACACTGCATCTTCACAGCAATTTCAATTTCACTGAGTCTCGGGTAGAGACAGTCTGGCCATCATTATGCCATTCGTGCAGGTCGGAACTTACCCGACAAGGAATTTCGCTACCTTAGGACCGTTATAGTTACGGCCGCCGTTCACCGGGGCTTCAATCAAAAGCTTTGGATTTAACTCCTAACCTCCTCAATTAACCTTCCGGCACCGGGCAGGCATCACACCGTATACTTCCACTTTCGTGTTTGCACAGTGCTGTGTTTTTAATAAACAGTTGCAGCCAGCTATTCTCTTAAACTGATTTCAGCTAAAAAAGAAAATTTTTCTCACCTAATATCAGCATGTCTTCTCCCTAAGTTACGACATTATTTTGCCTAGTTCCTTTACCCGAGTTCTCTCAAGCGCCTTAGTATACTCTACCTAACCACCTGTGTCGGTTTATAGTACGATTTTATATTATCTGAAGCTTAGAGATTTTTCTTGGAAGCAAGGTATTAATTACTTCAACTTCTATAAAGCCTCGTCATCATGTCTCGATGTATACAATATCCGGTTTTTCCAAGATATTCATCTACACACTTAAACTAGGATATCCATCACCTAGATAATCTAACCTACTTCGTCATCCCATAGCAATAATACAAGTACAGGAATATTAACCTGTTATCCATCAACTACGCTTTTCAGCCTCGCTTTAGGAATCGACTTACCCTGCCTCGATTAACGTTGGACAGGAAACCTTAGTTTTTCGGCGAATAGGTTTTTCACCTATTTTATCGTTACTTATGTCAGCATTCGCACTTCTGATACCTCCAACACATTTTACAATGCATCTTCAACAGCTTACAGAACGCTCCCCTACCCAATAATAATAATACATTATTGCCACAGCTTCGGTATATAATTTAGCCCCGTTACATCTTCCGCGCAAGACGACTAGACCAGTGAGCTATTACGCTTTCTTTAAATGATGGCTGCTTCTAAGCCAACATCCTGGCTGTTTAAGCCCTCTCACATCGTTTACCACTTAATTATAATTTTGGGACCTTAGCTTGTGGTCTGGGCTGTTTCCCTTTCCACACTGGATCTTAGCACCCAATGTGTGTCTCCTATGATAATTTGTTCAGTATTCGGAGTTTGCATCAGATTGGTAGACCTGGAAGATCCCCTAACTGAAACAGTGCTCTACCCCAGAACATAAATTCATAAGGCACTACCTAAATAGTTTTCGGGGAGAACCAGCTATCTCCCGGTTTGATTGGCCTTTCACCCCTAACCACAAGTCATCCGCTGATTTTTCAACATCAGTCGGTTCGGTCCTCCAATTAGTATTACCTAATCTTCAACCTGCTCATAGTTAGATCACCGGGTTTCGGGTCTATATCTTGAAACTAACGCCCATTTAAGACTCGGTTTCCCTACGGCTCCCTTATTTAAATAAAAGTTAACCTTGCTACAAAATATAACTCGCTGACCCATTATACAAAAGGTACGCAGTCACATTTTAAAAATCAAATGCTCCTACTGCTTGTACGTATACAGTTTCAGGTTCTATTTCACTCCCCTAACAGGGGTTCTTTTCACCTTTCCCTCACGGTACTAGTTCACTATCGGTCAATCAGTAGTATTTAGCCTTAGAGGATGGTCCCCCTATATTCAAACAAGATTACTCGTGTCTCGTTCTACTTAAAAGAATATAAATATTTAAATTTTAATTTACAGGACTATCACCTTATATTGTTAATTTTTCCAAATTATTCTAATAATCTAAATATTTAATTTTACATTCCGGGCTTTTCCCTTTTCGCTCGCCACTACTAAGAGAATCTCAATTGATTTCTTTTCCTCAAGATACTTAGATGTTTCAGTTCTCTTGGTTCGCCTCATTAAAATATATATTCAATTAATGAAAATGTAATATTACTTACATTAGGTTACCCCATTCGGAAATCACCGACTAAACGCTTCTTATCAACTAATCGATGCTTATCGCAGATTTGCACGTCCTTCATCGCCTCTGATTGCCAAGGCATCCACCATATACGCTTAATATCTTAACTTCACAACCTAAAAATGTCTTAAATCAACTTTAAAAGAACAATACGTCCCCTAGGGGATTCGAACCCCTGTTGCCGCCGTGAAAGAGCGATGTCCTAAACCTCTAGACGAAAAGGACTTAAATCTATTAAAACCAAATTAAACTATTACTTATAAAAAGATAATTTATGTGAACACCTACAAAAACACATCTTATTAATAAGGAGGTGATCCAACCGCAGGTTCCCCTACGGTTACCTTGTTACGACTTCACCCCAGTCATGAATCACAAAGTGGTAAACATTTTCCTATATTTCTAAAAGAAATATAGGTTAAATAACTTACTTCTTTTGCAACACACTCCCATGGTGTGACGGGCGGTGTGTACAAGGCCCGGGAACGTATTCACCGTGACATTCTGATTCACGATTACTAGCGATTCCGACTTCATGAAATCGAGTTGCAGATTTCAATCTGAATTAAGATATAATTTATGAGATCCGCTCACTTTCGCAAGTTTGCTTCTCTTTGTATATATCATTGTAGCACGTGTGTAGCCCTGGTCGTAAGGGCCATGATGACTTGACGTCATCCCCACCTTCCTCCAGTTTATCACTGGCAGTTTTCTTTGAGTTCCCAGCATAACCTGATGGCAACAAAGAATAAGGGTTGCGCTCGTTACAGGACTTAACCCTACATTTCACAACACGAGCTGACGACAGCCATGCAGCACCTGTCTCAGCGTTCTCGAAAGCACTTCTACATTTCTGTAAAATTCGCTGGATGTCAAGACCAGGTAAGGTTCTTCGCGTTGCATCGAATTAAACCACATGCTCCACCGCTTGTGCGGGCCCCCGTCAATTCATTTGAGTTTTAACCTTGCGGTCGTACTCCCCAGGCGGTCAACTTAACGCGTTAGCTACGAAAGTCATAATTAGTACAACAACCTTCAAGTTGACATCGTTTACGGCATGGACTACCAGGGTATCTAATCCTGTTTGCTCCCCATGCTTTCGCACTTTAGTGTCAGTATTCGTCCAGGAGGCCGCCTTCGCCACTGATATTCCTCCAGATATCTACGCATTTCACCGCTACACCTGGAATTCCACCTCCCTCTACGATACTCTAGTTTACTAGTTTCGTATGCAGTTCCTAAGTTAAGCTTAGGGATTTCACACACGACACAATAAACCACCTACATGCTCTTTACGCCCAGTAATTCCGATTAACGCTCGCATCCCTCGTATTACCGCGGCTGCTGGCACGAAGTTAGCCGATGCTTCTTTTGTAAGTAACGTCAAATAAATATATTATTAGTATATATATCTTCTTCCCTACTGAAAGTATTTTACAACCCTAAGGCCTTCATCATACACGCGGCATAGCTGCATCAGGGTTTCCCCCATTGTGCAATATTCCCCACTGCTGCCTCCCGTAGGAGTCTGGACCGTATCTCAGTTCCAGTGTGGCTGACCATCCTCTCAGATCAGCTAAGGATAAACGTCTAGGTAAGCTTTTACCTTACCTACAAACTAATCCTGTCTGGGCTCATCTTAAGACATGAGGTTAATTTTTAATCCCCCACTTTAATTATTCACAAAAACATAACATTATGCGGTATTAGCTATCGTTTCCAATAGTTATCCCCCTTCTTAAGGCAGATTCCCAGATATTACTCACCCGTACGCCACTCGCCATCAAATAATAAATTCCTTAAAAAGAAATATATTACTTATGCTGCCGTACGACTTGCATGTGTTAGGCTTGCCGCTAGCGTTCAATCTGAGCCATGATCAAACTCTTCAAAACAAAACAACTTAGTTTCTTAATCTTAAAAAAAACTTAAAATTAAAAAACAATTTTCTTTTTAAAAGACGTTTTCTTGCAGATGCCCACATAAATTATCTATTTTAAAAGAACAAAAACAAATATAAGTAATAAAATACATATATGTACATAATATAACAAGAAAAAAAAAATAAAACAAGATATTTTTTAAAAAAAAACTAATTACTAACAATATTAATAATAAAATCAATTTTTATATCTTTATATAAAAAAATATTTATAACATATTTACCCAAAAACTTCAACGACCCATTAGGTAAAAAAAAATTTTTTTTAGAAAACTTATAATCTAGTCTACTAGATAAAATATTACATATATCAATAACCTTTATGGAACCAAATAATTTACCATTTTTACTACACTTAAATTTTATTAATAAAGGTGATAACTTTTTAAGTTTATCGCATAAAACTCTAGACTGTAATATTTTATTCTTCTCTTTTTGAGACAATAAAACACTATATGTACTAAATTTCTTAATATTCTCATGATTAGCATAAACCGCTATATTATAAGGAATAAGATAATTTCTAGCATATCCAGACTTAACATTCAAAATACTACCAATATTTCCTAAAAAACTTTTCTTTAAAAGAATAATTTTAATCATAAAAATTTATTTATGTAAATCAGTATAAGTTAATAAAGCTAAATATCTAGCACGTTTAATAGCAATAGATAATTTTCTTTGAAATTTAGCTGAAACACCAGTAATTCTACCAGGTATAATTTTACTACACTCAGTAATATAATTTTTCAAAAGATCTACATCTTTATAATCTATATCTTTTATATTACTAAATTTAAATTTACAAAATTTTCTACGTTTATCATAATTATACATAAAACACCAAAATTAATTAATATAAATAATAATTACTTTTTACTTAATTTAATTATTAAAAATCTTAAAATTTTATTATTAAATTTTAAATCATTGCTAATATCATTCACTTTCCTAGAATCTATATATACATTCATAACTATATAATTAGCTCTATTATTTTTTTTAATAGAATAAGCTAAATACTTTAAACCTAAATTTTCTATTTTATTAATTTTACCACAACTATTAATAATATCTGAATAATACTTAATAACATCATCAATATAAATAATCTTATTAAAATAAATCATTAAAACAATTTCATAATTACGTAACATACACATTCCTAAAAAATAAAAATCAAAAACATTTAAAATATATCTTTTATTTTTTTAATTAAACTAAAAAGAAATTCTTTAGAACTATCTTTTAAATTTACATTAGACATAATATCACTAATACTATGATGTTTAATATTAAAACAAAAATTATTTTTAATTAAAAATTCTTTATCTAAATTATTAAGAACTAAATCTTTAAATTTAGAATTAGACATATCTATAATAGATTTACAAAAACCAATTTTATATACCATATTAATACCATAACTTTTATAACAAACTCCTCGTTTTATTTTATACAATAAAATAACATCATAATCTTTTTCAAGATAATCACAATACACATTTTTAATACAAGAAAATAAATCAGACATTTTAGTTAACTCTATATAATGAGTAGAAAATAAAATCATAGATTTAATAGTATTAACTATGTAATACAAACAAGATCACGCTAAAGATACACCTTCATAAAAAGAAGTACCTCTACCCATTTCATCAATTAAAATTAAACTATTACTAGTAGAACTAGTAATAATATTCAATATCTCTCTCATTTCAACCATAAAAGTAGATTTATTAGATAAAATATCATCAGAAAAACCTATTCTAGTTAAAATTTTATCAATAAAACCAATACGCAAACTATCAGCAGAAACATAACAACCTATAAAAGCCATAATACATATTAAAGCTACTTGTCTCATATAAGTACTTTTACCACCCATATTAGGGCCAGTAATCACAAGACATCTATTATCTTTATTAAAAAACAAACTATTAGGTATAAAATTAATATCTAAATTAACTTCCAATACAGGATGACGACCATTAACAATTTCTAAACTAGAATCATTACAAAATATAGGTTTTTTATAATTATACAACCCCGAAATTTCACAAAAACCTAATAAGACATCTAATTTAGAAATATAATAAGAAATTAATTTTAACTCATTAACAAAATTAATTATATAATTTAAAATATCATCAAAAATCTTTCTTTCAAGAAAAATAATTTTTCTTTTATAATGAATAAAATTAATCTCAAAAATTTTTAATTCATTTAAAACATATCTAACAGAATTTTTTAACATTTGATATTTAATATATCTTTTAGGTACTAAATTTAAATCAGACTTATTAATTTGAATATAAAAACCATGAATTTTACTATATTTAATAAATAAATTAGATATACCAGTTTGATCTCTTTCTCTTCTTTCTAAATCAGATATATTTTTTTTGTTTTTTAAATAAGATTTACGTAAATTATCTAAAGAACTATTATAACCACTTAAAATCAAATTATCATCATCAAAATCAGAATCAATAATAGAATTATGAATTAAATTTATTATATTATTAATTAATTTATCATTATTTGATAAATAATTTATTATTTGTAAATTACATTTATTTCTAAATAAATTGTTTAATCTCAAAACAATAATTAAATAATTTTTAAAATTTATCAAATCTTTAGAATTAGAATTTTTTAAAGAAATTCTACCTAAAATCCTTTCTATATCACCAATTTCATTAAATAATAAACTCATTTCATTAAAATAATATTTAATAAAATTAATTATCTTATGTCTATTATTTAATTCATCAAAATCATTTAAAGGATTAATAATTCATCTTTTAAGCATTCTACATCCCATTGGGGTACGAGTTTTATTTAATAAATTATAAAGTGTATTACGCTTATTTCCAGAAATAGAATCTATTAACTCAAGATTCTTTATAGTAAAATAATCCATAAATACTATATTAGAATTATCTAATAATTTAATACTATTTACATGACATAAACTTAAAAACTGAGTAGACTTAACATAATCTAACAAAACCCCAGCAGATACAATACCTAAATTATTTTCATCAATACCAAAACAATTAAGACTTTTTAAATTAAAATGAGATAATAAAATTTTATAAGATTTATAAAAATTAAATTTACTTACAGATAAAGATTTCAAACACAAAACACTACTAATATTATTAATTCAAATAAAATTCTCGGGATAAATAATTTCTTTAGGATTACTAGATAATAATCTATGTTTTAATTTATCTAAACCACAAATTTCACAAATATAAAATCTACCTGAAACAACATCTAAAAAAGAATAACCAAACATTTCATCTTTATCTTTAGAATAAACAGAAGCAATATAGTTATCTAAATTAGAATTCAAAAAACTACTTTCACTTACAGTTCCAGGAGTAATAATTTTTACAACTTTACGATGTATTAATTTTTTTCCATCAAAAACACAATTATCATTTTTAAAATTATCAATCTGACAACATAAAGCTACAGATTCACCTAATTTAATTAACTTTAATATAAAATTTTCAGAACTTTTCACAGGTATTCCTGCCATAGGAACACTATTTTGTTTAACAAAAATTTTTTTCGTTAAAGTGATATTTAATAATTTAGATACTTTTATAGCATCATCATAAAAAAGTTCATAAAAATCACCAATTTGATAAAACAACAAAATATCTTTATATTTTTTTTTAATATCTAAATATTGCTTCATAACAGGTACTAATTTAAACATAAAAACACTTTTAAATATTAATTTTCAAAAATATAAAACTATCTTTTAGAATATTGCGGTCTACAACGGGCTTTTCTTAAACCATATTTCTTTCTCTCTACCTCTCTAGAATCACGTGTAATAAACCCATAATATCTTAATTTACAACGAAAACTATTATTATATTTCAATAATAATCTACTAATTCCATGACGAATAGCTATAGATTGACTAGAAATTCCACCACCTTTAACAGTAATATAAAAATTATATTTACTAAAATCATAAACATCTTTTAAAATATTAAAAGGTTGACAAATAACTAAAACTTTAATTTTACAAGTAAAATATTTATTTAATAACATATTATTAATAAATATATCACCCTTACCATCACGCATAAAAACCCTAGCTGATGAAGTTTTACGACGACCAGTACTATACATCATAATTCACCTTTAATAAATATTAAAAATCAATACAAATGGGTTTTTGAGAATTATGTTTATGATTAACTCCAGTATAAATTTTAAGTCTACCCAACATACGATGACCTAAAATATTTTTAGGTAACATACCTTTAACAGCTTTTTTAATAATATAATTAGGAGATTTCTTTAACATATTTAAAAAAGAAATACATTTTAAATTACCAACATAACCACTATGTCTATAATACATTTTATTATTAATTTTATTACCAGTAACAATTATTTTACTAGAATTAATTAATATAACATAATTACATATATCAAAATACGGTAAATAATTAGAACTATTTTTACCCATTAAAATAATAGAAATTTTAGTTGCCAACCTTCCTAAAATTTTATTTTCAGCATCTATTAAATATCAATTCATATTTTTATCTTTTAAAATAAATTTTAAAAACCTCAAATATTAATACTACAACAATTAATTAACTATTAATACCACCAATTATCATTGAATCTATTTTTAAAGAAGGCTGACCCACACCAACAGGTACATTTTGATTTTCTTTACCACAAGTACCAACACCACAATCAAATCTTAAATCATTAGCTACCATACTAACTTTATTCATAATTTCTATTCCAGAACCTATTAATGTAGCACCTTTAATAGGAAAACTAATTTTTCCATTTTCAATTAAATAACCTTCTAAAATAGTAAAAACAAATTTACCAGAAGTAATATCAACTTGACCACCAGACAAATTTGCAACATATATTCCATAATCAACACTATTCAATAAATCACAAATACTACTACTTCCAGAAAGTAAATAAGTATTAGTCATTCTAGGAACAGGTAAATGTAAATAAGATTCCCTTCTTGCATTACCAGTAGAATTTAAATTTAACAAACGAGCATTTAATTTATCTAACATAAAAGATTTTAAAATACCATTTTTAATCAATACATTTTTTTTAGTAAAAGTACCTTCATCATCAATATTTAAAGAGCCTCTTAAATTCAATAAAGTACCATCATCTATAACAGTACATAAACTAGAAGAAACTTTTTTATTTATATTTTTAGAATAAATAGAAATACCTTTACGAACAAAATCACCTTCTAATCCATGTCCTACAGCCTCATGTAATAAAACACCTGGCCAACCCGCACCTAATATAATAGGAAAATTTCCTGCAGGAGCAAATTTAGCATACAAATTATTAACACCTATTCTAACAGCCTCATCAGCCCAATACTTAACTAAAGAATAATTATCACTTATTAAAGTATTATAAGAATAACGACCACCACCACCACTAATTCCAAACTCACTAAAACCATCTTTTTCTAATTGAACTTTAATAGATAAACTTATCAAAGGTCTAACATCACCTATACAAAAACCATCAGTAGATAAAACCAATATAACATCATAAGTGCTAGACATATTTAAAGATACATAATTAATACGAGAATCAATTTTTCTAATATAATCATTTAAATACAATAATAAATTCACTTTATCTTTATTAATTAAATAATTAACAGGTGATTTACTATCATAATAATTATTCTTAATAGATGAAAAAAATATATCTTTTTTACAATCAAAAAAATTATTTTTATACATTAATTTAACTTTATTAATCGAATCAAATATTGATTTCTTACTTATATCATTAGAATAAGCAAAACTAGTTTGATCTCCAAAAATAATTCTTATTCCAACACCACTAATATTATTAATAAAATAATTTTTAATTTTATTATCTTCTAAAAACAAAGATTCATTAATAGAATTTTGAAAATATATATCACCATAATCAATACCCTTACAAAATAAACCAGATAACATATTAGACAAATCACTAATAGAAATATTATTATCAAACAAAATATTTTTATTTACTATATCATTGATCATTTCATAACCTATTTAAAATATAATCAAAATAAAAAAATAATTAAATAAATATCTTCTTTAAAAGAAGAATTTTAAAAAACAAAAAATTCAAACAAATATTTTAAAAATTATAAAAATAAATAAATATAACCAAAACCTTTCATAAAATCAAAAGATTTTAACCTTATTAATTTATAATTAAAATTATTACTTAAATAAATATTTTTTATAATACCTATAGGATAATTAAAAAACAAATAATTATACATACCAGAAATAATTAATATATCACCAACTTCAAAATTAAATTTAGAAAAAACATCATTAATTTCTAAATCACTTAAACAACCACTATTAGGAATAAAATCCATAACACCATTCCTTAAAACTTGAAAATAAATATCATTATATTTTTTACATATAAAATTTGCTTTACTAAAATTATCTCCTATACTAGATATTTTTCCTATAAATCCAAACTTATTAAATATAAAATTATAATCTTTAATTTTAAAAAAATAATGATTAATAATAAACTCATCATTATTTAATAAATCATTATTTAAAAAAAACTTAATAGGTATATATTTTTTATCTACTAAACTCAATATATTTAATAAATTATAAATATAACTATTTCTTAATTTCTTATAATTTACATATAAAACTATATTATTTAATAAAATATCTTTTTTATATGAAACAAAAGAAAAATAAAAAAACAAATTACAAAAAAACAACAAAATAAATAAAATTAAAAAAAATAAAATTATATATGTTTTTTTAAAAAAATTAATATATAAATATTTAATTTTTTTTAAAAAAAAATTTTTAATCACTACTAAATAATTCACCATTATTAATATCTAACATTTCTAATGCTTTACCTCCACCTCTAGCAACACAGGTTAAAGGATCATCAGCTATGATAACAGGTATATTAGTTTCTTCTACTAAAAGACGATCTAAATATCTCAATAAAGCACCACCACCAGTTAAAACCATACCTCTTTCAGAAATATCTGAAGCTAATTCAGGAGGACACTGTTCTAATGCAATCATAATTGCACTAATTATACCACTTAAAGGTTCTTGTAATGCTTCCAAAACCTCATTAGAATTTAATAAAAAACTTCTAGGAACACCTTCAGCTATATTTCTTCCTCTAACTTCTATTTCAGTTACAGAAGAACTTGGATAAGCAGAACCAATTTCATGTTTAATTCTTTCAGCTGTAGCTTCACCAACTAAAGAACCATAATTTCTTCTAACATAACTTATTATAGATTCATCAAATTTATCACCACCTATACGTACTGAAGAAGAATAAACAACACCATTTAATGATATAACAGCTACTTCCGTAGTCCCACCACCAATATCAACTATCATAGAACCAGTAGCTTCTGAAACAGGTAAATTTGCTCCTATAGCTGCAGCCATAGGTTCTTCAATTAAAAATACTTCTCTAGCCCCAGCACCTAATGCTGATTCTTTAATAGCTCTACGTTCCACCTGAGTTGCACCTACAGGAACACAAACTAAAACACGAGGACTAGGCATAATAAAACTATTAGTATGTACTTGTTTAATAAAGTATTGTAACATTTTCTCTGTAACAAAAAAATCAGCAATAACACCATCTTTCATGGGTCTAATAGCAGAAATATTACCAGGAGTTCTACCTAACATTTGTTTAGCTTGATAACCAACAGCAGCAACAATTTTTGAAGAACCTATTTTATCCTGTCTTATAGCTACTACCGAAGGTTCATTTAATACAATACCTTTATTTTTAACATAAATTAAAGTATTAGCAGTTCCTAAATCAATAGATAAATCATTAGAAAAAAGACCACGAATCTTTTTAAACATTATATTACTTAATTCCTAATTAAAAACTTATTTAAAAAATAAATTTAACAAAATTAATAATTTTTCAAAATATATTTTAAAAAATATTATAATATTTTTTTTAAAAAAACATAAAAACATATCTATGTAATTATATCAAAATATTTTATAATAAAAATTAATATTTAAATAAAATATATATATAATATATACAATCCTATTAGGATAAATAAAATATGTATGCAATAATAGAAACAGGCGGAAAACAATATAAAATTAAAAAAGGAAATATCATTTTAGTAGAAAAAATTAATTCTTCTGAAGGAAAAAAAATTATATTTAAAAAAATTATTATGTTATATTATAAAAAAAAAATTATATTTAAAAAAAAAGAAATTTCTAATTTTATAATAAAAGCAAAAATAATTAAACATATAAAAAGTAAAAAAATTAAAATATTAAAATTTAAAAGAAGAAAACATTATAAAAAAAGCATAGGACATAGACAAAATTTAACACAAATAAAAATAAAATCAATAAAAAAACAAATATATGGCACATAAAAAAGCTGGTGGATCAACAAAAAACGGTAGAGACTCAAAATCAAAAAGATTAGGAATAAAACATTTTGGAGGAGAATATATTAATTCAGGTAACATAATAATAAAACAAAGAGGAACAAAATTTCATGCTGGTAAAAACGTAAAATGTGGAAAAGATTATACTTTATATGCAACAAGAAATGGCTTTGTAGAATTCACAAAAAAAGGAAAAAAAAATAAAAAAATAATTAATATAATTTAAAAAACAACAAAAATATTATTAATCAATAATAAAACACCAAAAATATAATTTATAAATATAAAAATTTACTTATATTAAATATTTTAACAAATATTGCAAAAGGAGTATTAATGGAATATACCTTAATGACAATACAAGGAGAAAAAAAAATACGTAAAAAATTAAATTTTTTAATAAAAATTAAAAGACCACAAATTATTAATTTAATTTCAGAAGCAAGAAAATTTGGAGATTTAAAAGAAAACGCTGAATACCATTCAGCAAAAGAAGAACAAGTAATATGTGAAAAAAAAATAAAAGAATTAGAAAGAAAATTAATTAACGCTAAGATTATAGATATATCAAAATTAAATAATAAAAAAAAAATATATTTTGGATCCAAGGTAACAATAATAAATTTAAAAAATAAAAAAAAATTTACTTATCGTATAGTAGGAGACTACGAATCAAATATTAAAAAACAATTAATATCAATAAATTCACCTTTAGCAAAAGGACTTATAGGAAAAAAAAAAAACGAAATAACCAAAATCAAAACCCCTATCGGCTATATAAAATATAAAATTATAAATATAGATATTTAATATCTAAAATAAATATAATATAAATATTTTTATATATAAAAACATTTAAAAATATGAAAAAAAAAAACATATATATATAAAAGATAAATACACATTATTAGCTAAAAAAAAAAAATTAAAATCAAGATCATGATTTAAATTAAATGAAATACAAAAAGAAACAAAAATAATCAAAAAAAATATAAACATAATAGATCTTGGATGTTATCCAGGAGGATGAATACAATTTACAAAAAAAAAAATAGGTAAAAACGGAAAAATTTTCTGCTGCGATATTTTACCTATAAAGAAAAAAAAAAATATTTTTTTTACACAAGGAGATATATGTAATAAAAAAATATTCAATAAATTAATCAAAACTATTAATAAAAATAAAATAAAAGTTATTTTATCAGATATATCACCAAATATATCAGGTATAAAAGAAATAGATAATCCAAAGTATAAAAAAATCATTAAAAAAATAATTTTATTATGTAAAATAAAATTAATAAAAAACGGACATTTAATTATAAAAATTTTTTTAGGTGAAAATTTTTCTTATATTTTAAAAAAAATTAAAAATATGTTTAAAAATATAAAAATTAAAAAACCTAAATCTTCACGTTTGTTTTCTAAGGAAATATATATAATTGCATTAAAATATAAAAAAAAATTAAAATAATAAAAATTTAACCTTTTTAATTTATAAAATATATGATAAAAAATATATTATTTTGATTAACCATCACATTATTAATAATGTCCACATTGCAAAACATAAATTTAAGATATAGAAGAAATAATTCAACAATAAATTACTCAAATTTTATATCAGACATAAAAAATAACATAATAGAAGAAGTAACAATTAATGGAAAAGAAATCAATGTTATAAAAAAAGATAAAAATAAATATAAAACATTTATACCTATTTACGATCCATATTTATTGAATAAATTAATAAATCAAAACATTAAAATTAATAGTAAACCATTAAACGAACCAAATATATTTTTTTCAATACTAATATCATGACTACCAATAATATTAATCACATCATTATGAATATTTTTTGTAAGACAAATACAAAATAGTGGTAAAGGAGCTTTCTTTTTTGGAAAAAGTAAAGCTAAAATATTAAATAAAGACAATATAAAAACAACTTTTAAAGATGTAGCAGGATGTGATGAAGCAAAAGAAGAAGTAAGTGAATTAATAGAATATCTTAAAAAACCAAATAAATTTCAAAAATTAGGAGGAAAAATTCCTAAAGGAATCTTGATGATAGGACCACCAGGCACAGGAAAAACATTACTTGCAAAAGCAATAGCAGGAGAAGCTAAAGTACCATTTTATCATATTTCAGGTTCTGATTTCGTAGAAATGTTCGTAGGAATAGGTGCATCAAGAGTAAGAGATATGTTTTATCAAGCTAAAAAAAATTCTCCTTGTATAATATTTATAGATGAAATTGATGCTGTAGGAAGACAAAGAGGAATTGGTTTAAATGGCGGGCACGATGAAAGAGAACAAACATTAAATCAAATGCTCGTAGAAATGGATGGATTTAATAGTAGTCAAGGAATAATTATTATAGCAGCAACCAATAGACCAGATGTTCTTGATTCAGCATTATTAAGACCAGGAAGATTTGATAGACAAGTAGTAGTAGACCTACCAGATATTAAAGGAAGAGAACAAATAATTAAAATACATACAAGAGAAATACCTTTAAATAAAAATGTTGATGTTGGTATATTAGCCAAAAGCACCCCAGGATTCTCTGGAGCAGATTTATCTAATTTAATAAATGAAGCTGCATTATTTTCAGCAAAAAAAAATTTAAAAAATATAACTATGCAAGAATTAGAAAAAGCTAAAGACAAAATACTTATGGGTGCTGAAAGAAAATCACTAATAATGACAGATTTTCAAAAAGAATTAACTGCATATCATGAATCAGGACATGCAATAGTAGGAAAATTAGTTCCAGAACATGATCCAATACATAAAGTAACCATTATTCCGAGAGGAAAATCTTTAGGTATAACATTTTTTTTACCAGAAAACGATAATTTAAATATAAGTCGTAAAAAATTAGAAAGTAAAATATCTACATTGTATGGTGGAAGAATAGCAGAAGAAATAATATATGGTAAAGAAAATATATCTATAGGATCAAGTAATGATATAAAAGTAGCAACTTCTATAGCATATAACATGGTAACAAAATGAGGTTTTTCAGAAAAAATAGGTCCCTTATTATACCATGAAGATAATAAAGATATGTTAATAAACAAACAAACAAGAAGTAAAAACTATTCAAACTACATAAAAAAAATAATAGATAAAGAAATAAAAAAAATAACTAAAAAAAATTATATACGCGCAAAAAACATTCTGTTAAAAAATATAAATATATTACATACAATGAAAAAAAAATTAATAAAATATGAAACTTTAAATAAAGAAGAAATAGAAAATATAATAAATAAATATTCTTTTAATATTCTTTTAAAAAAAAAAATATAATATACTGTATCATAATAGTAGCATGTATTTTTTTTTAAAAAAAATAAATTATTGTAAATATATTTATATTATATAAATAAATATTTTTATAAAATATTATATGTGTTAATAAAAAAAAATATTTTATTTTAAAAAAAACAAAATTTGTAAAAGGATTAAAAATGTATAATTTTTTTTTAACAATGTTTTTTACAATATGTACATTATTAACTACATTAATACTCTTAACTCCAAGTAAAAGTAATATTATTGGATCATCAATTGATATTAATAAATCTAATAATATTATTATTACATCTAAATTTTTAAAAGACACATTAAGCTATATAATTACAACATTTGCTATACTATTTTATATTTCATCTTTAACATTAAACTATATTTATAATAAAAAAATAAGTAAACTAAAAAGTAATTTAATAAATAAAAACCAAGAAATAAAAATAATTAAAAAAAAATAAATTTTTATTTAATACCGGGATGGTGAAATAGGTAAACACGCTACTCTGAGATGGTAGTTTTTATTTTAAAAATACGGGTTCGAATCCCGTTCCCGGTATAAATTTCCTATAAATTAAATAAAAATTTTTATATTTTATTTCTCAAAAATATACTAAAATAGTTTAAAAAATATTTTATGAAAATTCTTTAAAAACATAATTTTTTACTAAATAAACTAATTTTAAAAAAATTAAAAAATTATTTTTTTTTCGAAAATTTAATATTTAAACAATATATTAATAAATTAATTTAAGGTATATTTAAATGATAAATAAAGAAATTTTAACAATTACAGAAGCTGTATCAAATGAAAAATCCTTACCAAAAGAAATAATATTTGAAACATTAGAAAATGCATTAACCATAGCAATAAAAAAAAAATACGAATATAAAAAAGATATTAGAATAAATATAAACCGCAATAACGGAAAATTATATATTTATAGAAGATGAATTGTAGTTAAAAAAGTAAAACAACCAAAAAGAGAAATATGTTTTAAAAAGATAAAAAACAAAAATATCAAATTAGGTGATTTTATAGAAAACAAAATAAAAAAAATAAATTTTGACAGAATTACAACTCAAACAGCAAAAAATATTATATCACAAAAAATAAAAGAAGCAAAAAAAAAAATATTCTTTAAAAAAATTAAAAAACAAAAAGGTAAAATTATAACAGGTTTTATTAAAAAAATACACAAAAAATACTTATTAATAGATATAGGATATAATTTAGAGGCAAAAATAAATAAAAAAAATTTAATACCAAAAGATAAATTTAAATTAGGAAATAAAATAAAAGGAATAATGTATTATATTAAAAAAAAAAAATTCAAATACCAAATATTACTAACTAGATTAAAAAAAAATATATTAATAGAACTATTAAAAAATAGAATTCCTGAAATAAAAAAAAAAATAATAAAAATTAAATCTATATCTAGAGATCCAGGATCAAGATCCAAAATAGCAGTAGAAACAAATAATAAAAGAATAGATCCAATAGGATCATGTATTGGAATTAAAGGTTCTAGAGTTCAATCTATCTCAAATGAATTATCAGGAGAAAAAATAGATATAATTTTATGAAATAAAGACATAAAAAAATTTATAGTAAATACCATGTCACCTGCAGAAATATCAAACATTTCAATAAACAAAAAAAAAAAAACAATTAATATAAAAGTAAAAAAAAAAAACTTAGCACAAGCAATAGGTAAAAAAGGACAAAATATAAAATTAGCATCAAAACTAATAGGATTAAATATAAATATATTAACAGAAAAATAAATATAATATTAATAACTAACAAAAATGAAAAATAAAAAATTTAAAAATAAATATCAAAAAAACAAAATTATAATCAACAAAAAAAAAATACAAAAAAAAAAAATAAAAATAAATAAACTTAAAAAAAAAAACAACAATAAAAAAAATAAATTATTTAAAAAAAAATATTTATTTAAAAAAAAAAAACCAATACAAAAAAAAAAAACTAAAGAAATTACAATAAAAAACATAAACAAAATTTCTAATATATCAAAACAAATAGGTATTAAAAAACAACTTTTAATACAAAAAATTAAAAATACAAATATAAAAATAGATAATTTCCAAATTATAAAAAAAAACATTGCAAAAAAAATTATTCAATATCTTGGATATAAAACAAAAATACAAAAATATCAATACACAAAAAACCAAATAATACCAAAAAATAAAATAAAAAAAAAAACATATAAAAGACCACCAATAATAACAATAATGGGACATGTAAACCATGGAAAAACCTCATTAATAGATTACATAAAATCAACAAAAATTACCAAAACAGAAAAAGGAAATATAACTCAATACATAAATGCATACTATATAGACAACGAATTAGGAAAAATGACTTTATTAGACACTCCTGGACATTCTGTTTTTATAAACATGAGATCAAGAGGAATTAATATAACAGATATAATAATATTATTAATATCAATAGATGATGGAATAATGCCTCAAACAATTGAAATAATTAATCATGCTAAAAAATATAATGTGCCTATTATAGTAGTTTTTAGTAAAATAGATAAAAAAAATTATCTTAATAACTTAACAATATTTAAAAAAAAACTTAGTAAATACAATATAATACCCAAAAAATGAGGAGGAAAAAACGAATTTGTTAAAATATCAACTAAATCTGGTATAGGTATTAAAAAATTAATAAAAAAAATAAATAAACAAACAGAAAAAATAAATCTAAAAACTAATTTAAATAATCCGGCAGAAGGAATAGTAATAGAATCAAGTATAAATACTAAAAAAGGAGCAACAGCAGATATAATAATCAAAGACGGAACATTAAAAATAGGTGATACAATCTTATGTAATAAAGAATATGGCCAAATAAAATCAATATATACAGATTTAGGAAAAAAAATCAAATATGCATTACCATCAATGCCAGTAAAAATACTAGGATTATCAGGAATATTTTCTTCAGGAAACTATTTTTATACAGTAAAAAACAAAAAAATAGCAAAAAAAATAATTAAATTCAAAAAAAAAAAAAATAAAACAAACAATAAAAATAATCAAATAAATAATATAGAAAATATTTCATTTAATAAAACAAATAAAATCAATATTTTATTAAAAGTAGATGTATACGGATCTATAGATACAATAAAAGAAATAATAAAAAAAAACTTTTCAAATGAAATAAAAATTATTTCACATAGTATAGGTGAAATAAATAATAATGATTTAGTTTTAGCTAAAACAAGCAAATCAACCATTATTGCTTTTAATACAAAAATAAATAACAATACAAAAAAACAAATAATAAAATATAAAATTAAAATATATTATTTTAATATAATATATAAATTAATAAAAAAAATTAAAAACATAATTAATAAAAAATTTAATATAAAAAACCAAAAAAAACAACAAAACATTGCAATAGTAAAAAATATATTTCCATTATCAAAATCAAATGTAATAATAGGATGCATAGTAACTGAAGGAAATTTAAATATAAAAAATAAAATACAAATTAAAAGAAATAATAAAATAATTTATGAAGGTAAAATAAAATCAATTAAAAGATTTAAAAAAAATGTAAATATAGTAGAAAAAAACACAGAATGCGGTATATGTATTAAAAAACCTATAAAAATTAATATAGGAGATATAATAGAATCAAAATAAATAAATCCAAAAATGAAAAAACAAATAAAATATAATAAATTTTTAAAAGAAATAAAAATACAAATACATAAAATAATTTTAACAAAATATAATCATATAATAGGTAAAAAAAACATTATAGATATAACACATATAAAAACATCAAAAAATTTTAAAATAATATACATATATATAAATTTTATAAATTTAAAAAATATTGAAATTATAAAAAAAAAAATAAATATACTAAAAAATTCAGAATATAATATAAAAAATATACTAAAAAAAAAAATGTACCTAAAATACATACCTAAAATATATTTCATAAAAGATAAATTTAATATAAAAAAAAACAACATATTAAAAATAATATATAAAGCTAATAAAATTAATGAATAAAAAAAAAAATATAAATGGATTACTAATATTTAATAAACCTATAGGAATAACATCCAACGATACACTAAAAAAAATTAAAAAAATCTTTTCTCCTAATAAAGCTGGATATATAGGATCTTTAGATCCAATAGCTTCAGGTTTATTAATAATAAGTTTTGGAAAATATACAAAATTATTTGATAAAATAATAAAAAAAAAAAAAACATACAACGTAACAATTAAATTAGGTGAAACAACAAATACATACGATGCATACGGATTTATAAAAAAAAAACAAAAAATTAATTTCAGTAAAAAAAAATTATATAATATAATTTCAAAATTTAAAGGAAAAATAAATCAAAATATTCCAATATATTCATCATGTAAATTTAAAGGCAAACCATTATATAAATATGCAATAAAAGGTATAAAAATAAAAAAAAAAAAAAAAATATATATACATAATATAATGATTTTAAAATACGAATATGATATTCTAAAACTAAAAATAATATGTTCAAAAGGAACATATATAAGAAGTATAGTACATAATATAGGTAAAAAATTAAAATGTGGAGCATATATACTAAAACTTAAAAGAATTCAAATAGGAAAAATTAAAATTAAACATTCTAGTAAATTTAAAGATATAAGAAATATAAATAAAAAAAAAATATTAACACAATATAAAAATAAATTATAAAATGAGAAACAAAATATGAAAAAAATAGTACTTATAAGACATGGAGAAAGCAAATGAAACCAAAAAAATATATTTACTGGATGAACAGATATTGAATTATCTAATAATGGAATAAAAGAAGCACAAAATGCAGGAAAAATACTTAAAAAAAATAATTTTACATTTGATTACGCATATACATCTGTTTTAAAAAGAGCAATACATACTCTATGAGAAATACTTTGTAAATTAAATATAACTTGAATTAATGTAAAAAAAAGTTGAAAACTAAACGAAAGACATTATGGATCATTACAAGGATATAATAAAGAAGAAACTTCAAAAATATATGGAAAAGAAAAAGTATTAGAATGAAGAAGAAGTTTTAAAATTAGTCCACCAAAAATAAGTGAAACAGATAAAAGAAATCCCAAAAAAGAAAAAAAATATCAAAAATTAAAAAACCAAGAAATACCAAAAGGCGAAAGTCTATTAGATACATATAATAGAGTAATACCATATTGAAAAAATACAATAATACCTAAAATAAAAAACAACTTATCAATAATAATTGTTGCACATGGTAATTCATTAAGAGCTCTAGTTAAATATTTAGATAAAATATCAGATAAAGATATAATCGATTTAAATATACCTACAGGTATACCTCTAATATATGAATTTAAAAATAACCTTCAAGTACAAAAAAGATATTACATAAAAAAATAAATATATAAAATATGGCCCCTATTGGATTCGAACCAACGACCAAGCGATTATGAGTCGCCTGCTCTACCCCTGAGCTAAAGGGCCATTATTTTGTAATTGTAACAAAAAAAAAAACAAAATTCAATTAATAACATTTATATAAAATTATTTTTTATATTTAAATACTTTAACCATAGCAGGTCTTAACAATCTATCATTTAATAAATACCCATCTTGTAAAATTTCAATAACTATATTATCTTTCAAAACATCATTAGTTTCAATAATCGAAATAGCTTGATGATAATTAGTATCAAAATTAACATTAACTTTATTAATTAATTTAATACCAAATTTTTTAATAACACTTAAAAAATTTCTTAAAGTTAACTCAATTCCTTTAAATGTATCATTAATATTTATATATTTATTCTTACTAGTCAATAATGCACTTTTTAAATTATCAATAATAGGTAAAAGATCTATAGAAAATTTTTCCAAAGAATATTTATAAATATTTGTAATATTTTTTTCATATCTTTTACATAAATTATCTATATCAGCTTTAGAACGTAAAACCAAATTATAATTTTTTTTTTTAAAATATAAAATTTTATTTTTTAACTTAACTATTTTTTTTTTTTTAATATTTATTTTTTTTTTTAATAAATCAATTTTTTTAATATATTTTTTATTTAAAAATAATATATCATTATCATTATTTTGAACATTATTTTTAATATCAATTTTTTTTTTACTATTAATATCTTTTTCATTCATGATTAATATCACCAATAAACTATTCCTTAAAAAATAATAAATTTCATAACATAAAATTAATATATAAATTATATATAATTTAAAATATATTTAAAATATTATAAATACAAAAATATTAAATTTAATAATTCAATAAAATATATAATAAAATTATATACTTAAATAATATAAAAAAAAATAATTAAATAAATAAATTATATTATACAAAAAAATAATTTTTAAAAATGAAAAAAAATATAATAAAAAATAAAACAATACATTTAAAATATAAAATAAAAAAAAAATTTCAAGCAGGAATAATACTTAAAGGATGAGAAATTAAATCTATTAAAAAAAAAAATATTAATATAAATAATAGTTATATAGAAATAAATAAAAATAAAGAAGCTTATTTAATAGGAGCTAAGATAAGTCTAATAAATAAAAATATAACAAATAAAAATAATCACAAAGAAAGAAAAATTAAAATTTTACTAAAAAAAAAAGAAATAATATATTTATACAATAAAAAAAATATTAAAGGGTATACTATTATACCAATATCAATTATAATTAAAAATCCATGATATAAAATTATTATAGGTTTATCAAAAGGAAAAAAAAAATACGATAAAAGAAAATATTTAATAAACAAAGAATGAATAAAAGAAAAAAAAAGCAAATAAATATTGATTTTTAATTAATATTTATCTATAATTTTATTAAATAAAAAGGGGCTGTTTAATGGATTTGACAAAATATACAAATTTTAATGTGCATGTCGAGGTAACGGTAGGCCGCGTTAAAAACCGTAAAAAATTAGTTGCAAATAACAATAGTTATGCTTTAGCAGCCTAAAAACTGTAAAAGCCGTTTTTTATGTTATAATTTATCTCTTTATATATATAAAAAATGTCATTTTAAAAGAGAAAATATTACAGAAGTCTATAACTGTAATATTTTATACAAAGTAGACTAGTTAATTAATATTTTTTTTGTTTTTTTAATTAATTAAAATAAAACAAAATAAACATGTAGTATCAAAGAAATGCGTTATTTTGGACGCGGGTTCGAATCCCGCCAGCTCCATTAAGATTAATTAAAGGTGATTAACTCAGTGGTAGAGTATCTCTTTTACAAGGAGAAAGTCGATGGTTCAAATCCATCATCACCTATAAATTATTAAAAAATTTATTTTCATAAATAATTTTTAGTAAAAAACAAGATAAATATTTAAAATTCTTCATATTTAATTCATCTAAAATTTTTTCATAAAAAAATAAAGATTTATTTTTATTTTTTAATAAATAATCATTTAAAAAATTTAAAATCTTTAATTTTCTAATTTTAATCAAAGTTTTAATACTAGGAATACTAATTCTTTTAATATCAGATTTAATATGTTTCCTAATCAAAAATAAAAACTTTCTTTCTCTATTACCAATAAATAAAATAGTTTTACCAAAATTACCAGCTCTACCAGTTCTACCTATACGGTGTATATAATGTTCAATATCAAAAGGAACATCATAATTAATAACTAAATTAATATTTCTAATGTCTAAACCTCTAGATGCAATATCAGTAGCTACTAAAATAGAAATTTTACTATTATATAAATCATTTAAAATTCTTTCTCTTAAATTTTGATTCATATCTCCATTAAAAGGAGAACAAGAATAACCCATATTCTTAATATAATTAGATAATTTTAATGTATAAATTTTAGTACTTACAAAAATAATAACAGTATTAAAAGATTCCGTTTCTAAAAATTTTATTAAAACATTTAATTTATCTTTTGAATTATTTATAAAACAATAATATTGATAAATATTTTTAGGTAAAATATGACTTTTATTTTTATAATTCAATAAAACTTCCTTAGGTTTATTCATGAATCTATTAACTATATTTTTAATAGAAAATGGCATAGTAGCAGAAAACAAAGAAGTTTGATGTTTATTACTTATATTTAATATAATATTCTCTACATCTTTAATAAAACCCATTCGAAACATTTCATCTGCTTCATCTATAACTAACATCTTAACATTACTAATATAAACTTTTTTATTTCTAATATGATCTAATAATCTTCCAGGAGTAGAAACCACTATATGTGGTTTATTTTTTAAACCAAATAACTGAATATTATATCTCTGACCACCATATAAAGATAATATTCTTATATTATTAAGATATTTAGAAAATTTAATAAATGAATTAGATATTTGTATAACCAATTCTCTTGTAGGAACTAAAACTAAAGATTGAATACAACTATTACTCAAAATAATATTATTTAATATAGGTAACACAAAAGATGCTGTTTTACCACTTCCAGTTTTAGCTATACCCAATATATCATAACCCTTTAAAAATAAAGGTATACATTTTAATTGAACATGAGTAGGTTTGATATAACCTAATTCATTTACTACTTTTAAAATACTATCTTTAAGATTAAATCTAACAAAATCATAATGTTTATCTAAAGAATTTTTAAACATATAAAAATTTCTCTATTATATTAAAAATTATAATACTTAATTGAATTAATATTATTATCATTTTATTTACTAACTAATTTATTATTTTCGATACTTAACCTTATTTTACCTTTATCATCTATATTTATAACCTTAACATAAATATATTGACCAAGCTTAAAAAAATTACGTATATTTTTACTATTTTTATTTCTATTTAAAACAGATATTCTAGATACATGAATTAATCCTTCTTTATTATTTAAAAAAGAAACAAAAATACCAAAATCCATAATTTTAATTATTTTAGCTAAATAAACAAAACCTAATTTTACACTTTCAGTTATTTTTTTTATACGATAAATAACATTATCTACATCCTTTTGACTACAAGATATTATATTTACAGTACCATCATTATCAATCTCTATTGAACAATTATTCTCTTCAGTAAGAGATTTTATTACAGAACCACCTTTACCAATCACATCTTTTATATTATAAGTGTTAATTTTAAATTTATATATTCTAGGAGCAAAAGAAGATATATTAGATCTATATTTACTTATAACAGTATTCATTTTTTCCAAAATAAACAATCTAGCATATTTTGCTTTATTTAAAGCAAAACTTATATTATCACAGTTAATTCCTTCAATTTTCATATCCATTTGTAAAGCTGTAATACCATTACATGTTCCAATAATTTTAAAATCCATATCACCCAATCTATCTTCATCACCAATTATATCAGAAAGAATAAAATTTTTATCCTCAGTTTTAATTAAACCCATTGCTATACCAGCTACATGACCTAAAATTGGCACACCAGCATCCATCAAAGCTAATGATGCACCACAAACAGATGCCATAGAAGAAGAACCATTTGATTCTAAAATTTCTGAAACAATACGTATTGTATAAGAAAATTTATCAATACTAGGTAAAATATACAATATACCTTTTTTAGCTAAATAACCATGACCTATTTCTCTTCTTTTGGGTATACCTATATTACCAATTTCACCAACAGAATAAGGTGGAAAATTATAATGAAAAATAAATTTATCAGTTCTTTCACCTAAAAAAATATCATCAAAACTTTGAGCATCTTTTGATGTACCTAAAGTCACAGTAACCAATGATTGAGTTTCACCTCTTGTAAATAAAGAAGACCCATGAACTCTTTTAGGTAAAAATCCAATTTTAATATCTATATCACGTATATCATCCTCAAACCTACCATCTATACGTTTACCATAATTAATTAAATTATTTACTATAATTTCTCTTTCAATTTTAAATAATTTATTTAAAACTAAATGGTTACAATATATTTTACTATCATTATTTAAATTCAAAAATAAATTTTCTTTTATACCATCTATAAGTTTAACCCTATCTTTTTTATTTAAAAAACTGAGATAAATTTTTTTAAAATTATCATAACAAAAATTATATATATAATCATCAATATCTTTAGAAAGAAACTCATTTAAATAATTGAAATATAAACTTTTAGTTTGAACTAAATCAGAAAAATCATCAATTTTATCTATTAAAAAACCAAAATAACTAAAACCAAAATATATTGCATTTAAAATTTCTTTTTCATTTAAATTTTTAGAAGAACAATCAATCATAAATATACCCTTTTTTGTTCCCACAATAACTAAATTTAATTTACTTAAACTCATTTCTGATAAAGTAGGATTAAGTATATATTTATTATCAATATATCCAACACGAGCAACACCTAAAGATTCTATAAAAGATATACCTGAAATTTTTAAAGCTGCAGAAACACCTATAATAGAAATTATATCAGTACTTATTTGAGGATCCACAGAAATAACATTCACAACTATCTGTATATCATTTAAAAAATTTTCTTTAAATAAAGGACGTATAGATCTATCAATTAATCTAGAAGTAATAATTTCAACATCACTTGACCTTCCTTCTCTTCTAAAGAAACTACCAGGAATTTTTCCTACAGAATAAAATTTTTCCTGATAATTAACACTTAAAGGTAAAAAATTATTATCAACATTAAATTTATCACTACAAACTATTGTAACAATTACAACAGTATCATCCATACTTGCTATTACAGAAGAAGTAGATTGACGAGCAATAATTCCAGTTTCTAATTTTATAAAATTCTTACCATATTTAAATTTAAATATTTTATGTTCCAACAAGATAATTTCCTTAAATCAAAAATATTATAATTAAAAACAATAAATAAAATTAATTACGTAATTTTAATTTTTTGATTAACACTGTATATCCAGAAAAATCATTTAACTTAATATATTTTAAAAGTTTACGACGTTTAAAAATCAAATTTAATAAACCAAATCTACCATGGAAATCTTTTTTGTATATAAAAATATGTTCTTTCAATTTATTAATACGACAAGTTAATAAAATAACTTGAACAATACTAGAACCAGTATCAAACTTATTTTTACCATAATCACTAATTATTTTATTTATATTTGTAAAACATAATGACATAAAACACCCACTTGAAAAAATAAAATATTAGAATCCATCGTTATGGATTCTAATATTTTAAGAATATTTTTTGTAAATTTATTTAAATAAAATATTAAATAAATTTCATTACATCATTCCTCCCATACCACCCATTCCACCACCATTCATATTAGGATTAGGAATATTTGAGTCTGATTTATCTTCTTTAGGTAAATCTGTTATCATACATTCTGTTGTAACCATTAAACCAGCAACAGAAGCAGCATATTGTAAAGCAGATCTAGTAACCTTAGTAGGATCTAAAATACCCATATCAATCATATCACCATATTTTTCTGTAGCAGCATTATATCCATAATTACCACTACCAGCTTTGATATTATTAGCAACTACAGAAGGCTCATCACCAGTATTAGAAACAATCTGACGTAAAGGTGATTCCATAGCTTTTAAAGCAACTCTAATACCAACATTCTGATCTTCATTTTGAGCAGTTAAATTACTTAATCTTTCAGCTACTCTTACCAAAGCAACTCCACCACCAGGTACAACACCTTCTTCAACAGCAGCTCTAGTCGCATGTAAAGCATCTTCTACTCTAGATTTTTTTTCCTTCATTTCTACTTCAGTAGCAGCACCAACTTTTAATACAGCTACACCACCAGCTAATTTCGCAACTCTTTCTTGTAATTTTTCTTTATCATAATCAGAAGTTGCTTCATCTATTTGTTGACGTATTTGAGAAATCCTATTAGTAATTTCTTCTTGACAACCAGCTCCATCTATAATAGTAGTAGAATCTTTATTAATAATAACCTTTTTAGCACTACCTAAATTATCTAAACTAGATTTTTCTAACTCCATTCCTATTTCTTCTGAAATAACAGTACCACCTGTTAAAACAGCAATATCTTGTAACATAGATTTACGTCTATCACCAAATCCTGGAGATTTAACAGCAGCAACTTTAACTATACCTCTCATATTATTTACTACCAAAGTAGCTAAAGCTTCACCTTCTACATCTTCAGCAACTACTAATAAAGGTTTATTAGATTTAGCAACAGATTCTAATATAGATAACATTTCACGAATATTAGAAATTTTCTTTTCTATTAACAAAATAAAAGGATTATCAAGCTCTACTATTCCAGAATCAGTTTTATTAATAAAATAAGGAGATAAATAACCTCTATCAAATTGCATTCCTTCAACTACATCCAATTCATCTTGTAAACCAGTACCTTCTTCTACAGTAATAACTCCTTCTTTACCAACTTTTTCCATGGCCTGTGCTATTAAAGAACCAACAGTTTCATCAGCATTAGCTGATATAGTACCAACTTGAGCAATTGACTTTGAATCAGAACATGGAACAGATATTTTTTTTAACTCTATAACTGAAGCTCTAACTGCTTTATCAATACCACGTTTTAAATCCATAGGATTCATACCAGCAGCAACAGCTTTTAAACCTTCATTAACTATAGATTGAGCTAAAACAGTAGCAGTTGTAGTTCCATCACCAGCAACATCATTTGCTTTAGATGCTACTTCTTTAACCATTTGTGCACCCATATTTTCAAATTTATCTTCTAATTCTATCTCTCTAGCAACTGTAACACCATCTTTAGTAATAGCAGGTGCACCAAAAGATTTATCTAAAACAACATTACGTCCTTTAGGACCTAATGTAACTTTTACAGCATCCGCTAAAATATTAACACCACGCAAAATTTTTAATCTTGCATCATTACCAAATTTAACATCTTTAGATGACATAAATAATTTCCTTTTAAATATTATTCTTAATATAAATTACTTATCAATAATAGCTAAAACATCACTTTCAGACATAATCAAAACTTCTTTATTATCTAATTTTTCTGTTTTAATACCATAACCATCATTAAAAATTATTAAATCACCTACTTTAACATCAAGAGATTTAACCTTACCATTTTCAAGAATACGACCTTTACCAACAGCTAAAACCTTACCCCTAGTAGATTTACCAGCAGCAGAACCAGTAAGTACTATTCCTCCAGAAGATTTAGATTCAATATTCTTACGTTTAACTATAATACGATCATGTAATGGACGAATTTTCATTTTAATTCTCCTGTACAATTAAAAAAAAATTAAGTAATACAATATATTATATATTATATTTTAAATTTATTTAATAACATAACTATTATTATAATGAGGATAAATATTAAAATTTCAAGATAAAACAAAAGAATAACAATCAATTATTTGACATATTAATATATATTAAATATAATCCATACAATAATAATATAAATTATATATATATGTGCTTAAAATATAAAAAAATTATAATAATATCTTTTAATATTTCTAATAATTCTAAAGAAAAATTAATTATAAATAATCTTCTAAAAAACAAAATAGTATCTTGTATAAATGTAATAAAAAATATAAATTCCTATTATTATTGAAATAATAAAATTAAAAATAAGAAAGAAAACAAAATAATAATTAAAACATTATTAGATTGCGAAAAAAAAGTAAAAAAAATCATATATAAATATCATCCTTACAAAATACCAGAAATTTTAATTCTAAATAAATTAAACATAAATAAAAAATATTTAAACTGAATGATAAATAATATAATTACTTAGAAATAAGCCCAGATAGCTCAGTCGGTAGAGCAGAGGACTGAAAATCCTCGTGTCGGTGGTTCAATTCCGCCTCTGGGCATAAAACAATAAAAATAATATTATTTAATCCCCAAAATACTTTTTATTTTACTAACATTATTTATTTTTAAAATATTTGAAGCTAATTTTTTAGAATCTTTAAAATAAGAATGACGAATAATATTTTTAATACTAGGTATTAAATTAGAACTCATACTTAATCCATCTAAACTTAAACCTAATAATAATAAAACTACATCCTTATTTCCCGCTAATTCACCACAAATACAAACTTCTTTATTCTTTTTATGAATTGAATCAACAATATATTTTATTAAAAATAAAACAGAAGGAGATAATGGTTCATATAAATAAGAAACCATAGAATTATTCCTATCAACCGCTAAAGTATATTGAGTTAAATCATTTGTACCTATACTAAAAAAATCTAACTCATCAGCTAAATAACCTGAAATTATTGCAGCAGAAGGTGTTTCAATCATAGCACCTATTTTAATATCTTCATTAAAAGCAATATTTTTATTTCTTAAATAAATTTTAATTTTATTAATTTCATTCTTTAAAAAAAATACTTCTTCCATTGAAATTATCATAGGAAACATAATTCTTACATTACCATAAATTGAAGCTCTTAAAATAGCTTTTAATTGATTATGTAAAATTGAAATATTATTATAATATATTCTAATTGATCTTCATCCTAAAAAAGGAGAACTTTCTTTAGGAAAATTCATATAAGATAAAAATTTATCCCCACCTAAATCTACAGTACGTATAGTAACCTCTTTACCTTTCATAAGTTTAATCACTTCTTTATAACAAATAAATTGTTCTTCCTCAGAAGGAAAAGAATCTCTATCCATGAATAAAAATTCAGTACGATATAAACCAATACCTTCAGATCCATTACTAATAACATATTTAATATCTTCATTATTTCCTATATTAGATAATAATTTTAATTTATAACCATCACAAGTCACAGACTCTAAATCTCTTAATTTATTTAATTTATTCTTCTTAAATATAAATTTATTTAACTTTTTTTTAAAATTATTAATAGTCTTATTATCAGGATTTATATATAAATTACCTTTAAAACCATCAATAATAATTGAATCATTATTTTTAATAATATTCATTATATTTTTAACTTTAATAATACCAGTTAAATTTATAGATTTAGCAATAATTGAAGTATGTGAAGTTATACTACCTAATTCAGTTACAAAACCAACAATATTATTTAAATCAAATTGAATAATTTGAGTAGGAGATAAATCTTTAGAGAAAATTACTATTTTTTCTTTATTATCTAAAAAATTAAAATCTAAACAATTTAAACCTTTAATATTTAAAATTAATCTTTTACCTATATCTAAAATATCATTAACACGTTCTTTTATATATAAATTATTTGATTTATTAATATAAGAAATTTGCTTCTTTATTACTAAATCAACAGCAGCATCAGAAGATAAAAATTTATTTTTAATTAAATTTAATATGTCTTTAATAAAAGATTCATCTTCTAACATAATTATGTAACCATCAAATAATAATTTTTTATCTTTATCTATTAAATTAGATTTTATTTTCTTAAATTGTTTAATAGTTTTAATATGAGCTTTCAAAAAAGATGAAATTTCAAAATCAACATCACATAAATTTATTTTCTTCTTATTAATACAAATTTTTTGTTCACACAAAACAAAAGCATTACCAAATGAATAACCTTCAGATACTGAAATACCTTTTATAATCATAAATATACCTTTATAAATTACAAAAATAAAAAATAAATAATCACATTATATATTAATTCAAACAAAAATATTTAAATAAATAATAAAATCTGTAAATAAAATTATTATTCTTGAAAAGAATTTATTAAATTAGACAAATAATCTAAAGCATCAATCTCATCTTTTCCATTAATAATAATAGTAATTACATCTTTATTAGAAATCCCTAAAGTTTGAATTTTAAATAAACTTTTAGCATCTACAATTTTATCATGCAATTTTATTTTAATTTCTGAAGAAAATTTTTTAGCAGCTTTAACAAATTTAGTAGCTGGTCTAATATGAAAACCATTTAATAAATTTATATTAATCTTCCTTTCTAACATATTAAATACCTCATTAATATTTTTTAAAAACTTTTAAAAATTAAAATATATACAATAAAAATTAAATAAATATAAAAAATAAAATACTATATATAATTAACTTTACGTAATACAAAATATATTCTAACATATATAGAATAATGATTTTATTAAGTAGTTATAAATTTCAACAAAATTAAATATTTAACTTTTTTAAAAAAAATAATAAATATACATTAAATATATTTCTTTATGAAAAAAATTACACAAAAAATATTTTTTATAATAATAATTCTATTTACTACTAATATTGTAGTATCTAAAAATTTATTAACACAAAAAAACGAAAAAATTAACAAAAATAATATATATGTAGGACAAAAATTAGGATGATCAAAATTCAAAGATATAGAAAATATAAGTCCAGATTTCAAAGGAAGAACTAATATAATTAAAAATAATAAATTAAGTGCTAGTTATTTTATAGGATATAAAAAAAATAAATATTTATCATTTGAAATAGGAAATAACTTATTAGGTACAGCATATGAATATGGAAAATTTATTAACAAAAAATTTAATTCAAAAGGGATTAATTTATCTACAAAAATAAATTTTCCTATATATAATGATTTATATTTATATACTAAAATAGGAAATATATTAGTTAAATCTACGTCTACTAAAGAAAATAAAATTAAAAATAATATAAAAGAAATACAAAATATTAAGTTCTCTCCATTATTTTCTTTAGGTATAGAAAACAAAATACGAGACAATGTCTATTATAGTATAGATTATCAATGAATATTTAATATAGGAGACAAAAAAATACTAAACGAAGAACCCAGTGATGTATCATGAAATTTTAATTTAATATATAAAAATATATTTAATAATGAAAAATCTTTAATACATAAAAATAAAATAAATAAGAAAGACAATCCAATTATAAATATAAATTTATTAAGCAAAAAAACAAAAATAAACTACAAAACATTAAATATAATTAAAAAAATTATCAAAAGAATAGGAATATATAAAATCAAATCAATAACATTGAATCATTATTTAGTAAGAAAAATAAATAACTACCCTAATATATTAAAACATCTTAATACAATTAAAAATATAGAAAAAAGAATATATTTTAAAAAAATAAATAAAAAAATTATTGATGTAACAAATATATTGATTAATAAAAAATGAAAAAATAAAAAGAAATACCAGCATATTATATCAAAAATAGATAATAAAATTTCTATTAATATTAAAATTTATTAAATAAAAAAATTTAATGAAATTTAAAAAACACTAATAAATTAAAAAAGTTTTTAAAAGATAAATTCTTAAAAGAATAGTCTTCAATATTAATTTTATTTAGATTAATATCACATTTTAAACTAATTAATTTATATCATAATTTTATATCATGAAAATTATTTTTAAAAATCTTAATAATATTTTTTTTATTATTAAGATTAAGTAATTTTATTTTATTCAAATTTTTATGTATATCATATATATTACCTATATTTTTTAATAAATAAATTGCTTTTTTAAAACCAACACCTTTTATACCAGGTATATTATCAGATTTATCACCACATAATACTAAAAAATCTATCATTAAATTTGGGTGTATACCATATTTATTAAATACTTTACTTTGATCGATAATTATATCTTTTTTAATAAACAAATAAATGTTTTTACTAATTAATTGTAAAAAATCTTTATCATAAGATAATATATATATATAACAATTTCTACTAAATAATTGATTTATTTTATAAGCTAAACTAGCAATTATATCATCGCCTTCAAAATTAGGTAAAGAAAATATTTTAATACCTAAAAAATATAAAAATCTTTTTATATTTTTTATATAAAAAATTAAGTTTTTAGACATTTTCTTACGGTTAGATTTATAATTTTTATATATTTTATGTCTAAAATTTTTCCTATTGTAGTCAAAAATAAAAATAATATAATCAGGTTTATATATTTTAAATTTACTATAAATCATATTTAAAAACACATAACATGATTGTTTGTAATTAAAATATTTTTTTTTATAATTAACTATATAGAAAGATCTGTAAGCATATAAAGTAGAATCAACTAAAAAGAAATTTTTTTTCATTTATA